>DASVED010000359.1:0-6411 GCA_036380775.1 Actinomycetes bacterium | reverse complement strand
GAGAAGTTGACCGCACAGGTGTGAGACTTTATGACTCCGAGTGTCACACCTCATGACCCAAGGAGTCATCATGCGCCGTATCGTGTCCGCCGTCGCCGTCCCGGCACTGGTCGTCACCCTCCTCGTGGGAGGGCAAGCCGCGGCGTCCGCCGCCGACGGCGGCAAGGCGCTGCGCCACCCGCCGACCTGCTGCTGACGCCGGGTGGACGCAGCGCGGCCGGGTCCGGGCCTCGCGGGGGAAGGTCCGGCCCCGGCTGGCCCGCTCGTCGGATCGTTCGGCGTCAGAGACGCAGGCCGAGCCGGACCCACGTCCGGCGACGGCAGGCGGGGCAGCGCATCCACGACGAGTGCCGGCCGCGGAGCAGCGGCAGGTGCAGCGAGGGCAGCGAGAGGGAGACCAGCGCGCGCGGGGTGACGACCGAGGTCTGGTCGCAGGTCGAGCACTCGACGGTGACCGCGCCCAGGGCGGGAGCCTGCTCCGCGACGCTGTAGAGCGACCGGCGGCCGAGCGGGTCCGGCCGGCCACCTGGCGCGGCCGGAGGCGGCTCCACGCCGCGTCGCCGAAGGCGGTCGAAGCCGTGCTCGCTCAACCGAACAGACCCTCGGCGAGGACGCGGTAGGCCTCCGCCCCCCGAGTCCGGTGGGCCGTCGCCAGCACGGACCGGCCGGCCGCAGGAGCCTCCGCGAAGCGGACAGATCGCGGGATGGGCGGGTCGAGGACCTCGAGGTCGTAGCGACCGGCCACGTCAGCAAGGACCGCCCGTGCGTGGTTGGTCCGCCCGTCGAACATCGTCGGCAGCACCCCCAGGACCCGGAGCCCGGGGTTCAGGATGCGCTGCACGTCCGAGATGGTGTCGAGGAGCTGGCCGACCCCGCGGTGGGAGAGCATCTCGCACTGCAACGGGATGATCACCTCGTCGGCGGCGGTGAGCGCGTTGAGGGTCAGCACGCCCAGCGAGGGCGAGCAGTCGAGCAGGATGACCTCGTAGGCCGCTGACACGTCCGCGAGCGCGGTTCGCAGCACGAACTCCCGTCCGGGGCGGCTGAGCAGCTGGGCCTCGGTGCCGGCGAGCTCGATGGTTGCGGGCAGCAGGTCGACACCGTCCTCGGTCGGCTGGATCGCCATCGCCGCCCCGACCCGACCGAGCAGCACGTCGTGGACGGAGAGGTCGACCGCCTCGGGGTCCAGGCCGAGGGAGAAGGTGAGGCAGGACTGCGCGTCGAGGTCGACGAGCAGCACCTTGCGGCCCTGCTCGGCCAGCGCGCTGCCGAGCGAGGCGACGGTGGTGGTCTTGGCCACCCCGCCCTTCTGGTTCGCCACGGCTATGGTCCGGCTCACGGCAGCCATTGTGCCTGCCCACCCCCGGTCCCTGTCACGGGCGGACGGGTAGCGTTCTGCGGTGTGAGCACCCCGCCCTTTCTCGAGCTGCCGCCAGGCGTCGGGAGCAGGAGTGTCCCGGCCGGCCAGATCGAGCTCGCCGCGCTGGTCGCCACCCCGACCGCCGGGGACGAGCGGCCCCCGGTCCTGCTCGTGCCCGGCTTCACCGGGTCGAAGGAGGACTTCATCGCCGTGCTGGCGCCGATCGCCGCCGCCGGCCACCCGGTCGCGGCCGTCGACCTGCGCGGACAGTTCGAGTCGCCCGGGGACAGCGACCCGTCGTCGTACGACCTCAAGGTCCTCGCCGAGGACGTGCTGGCGGTCGCCCACCACCTCGGTGCACCGGTGCACCTCGTGGGCCACTCCTTCGGCGGCCTGGTCGCGCGGGCGGCGGCGCTGGCCGAGCCGTCGGCGCTGCGCTCGCTCACGCTGCTCAGCTCCGGACCGGGGGCCATCCCCCACCCGGCGGCGAGCAACCTCGAGCTGATCTCGCGCGCCCTTCCCGTGATGGACCTGGAGTCGATCTGGGCGGCGAAGCGCCAGCTCGAGAGCGAGGCCGAGCTGAGCCCGCCGCCCCCGGCCGTCGAGGACTTCCTGCACCGGCGGTTCGTCGCCAACCAGCCGGTCTGCCTGCTCCGGATGGCCGAGCAGCTGTTGGCCGAGCCCGACTGCGTCGACGAGGTGGCCGCGCTCGACCTGCCGATGCTGGTCGTGTTCGGGCCCGACGACGATGTCTGGCCGCCGGCCCAGCAGGCCGAGATGGCCGGCCGGCTCGGTGCGGGCGTCGCCGTCATCGAGGGCAGCGGGCACTCCCCGGCCGCCGACCGCCCGGAGGGCACCGCGGCCGCCCTGCTCGCCTTCTGGTCCGCGAGCACCTAGGAGCCCTAGCTCGCGAGCAGGTCCGGGCGGGCGGTCGTGTAGCCGTTGTCCAGCAGCGGCGACGAGATCAGGAAGTCCGCCGTCGCCACGTTGCAGGCAACGGGCACGTTCCAGACCGCGGCGATCCGCAGCAGCGCCTTGACGTCGGGGTCGTGCGGCTGAGGCTCCAACGGGTCCCAGAAGAAGATGAGGAGGTCGACCGACCCTTCGGCGATCCGTGCCCCGATCTGCTGGTCCCCGCCGACCGGTCCGGACAGGAACCGCGTCACCGGCAGCCCCAGCTCGTACTCGACCATCGTGCCGGTGGTGCCGGTCGCGCACAGGTCGTGGTCCCGGAGGGTTCCCCTGTTGAAGTGTGCCCAGCGCAGCAGGTCGACCTTCTTGTTGTCATGGGCGACGAGCGCGATGCGCCGTCGCGTCGGTGTCGGGTGGACGTCGATCTCGGTGATGTTCACGCCAACCACGCTGACGTGCTCACATGTCGACCGCGTTGCCGGCGGTGTCCGGCCGGTGAACAGTCAGGTCATCCGGGGTCGGGGGTGTCGCCGAGCGCATCCCACGGCCGCGCGGGCGGGAAGGCAGAGCGGCGCGGACAGTCCAGCCAGGTCGTGAGGCGGGTCGGTGTGCAGGTGAACAGCCGCGGCGGCAGCCCTTCGAGGGCGAGCTCCGCCTGCGCGGTCATGCTTCCTGCACGAACGCCGTGACGGCGTCGGCGACCAGTTGGACCGCGATCGCGGACAGCAGTAGGCCGGCGATACGGGTGATCAGCGTGACGCCGCTGTCCTTGATGACGCGGATGATGACGACGGAGTACCGCATGAACAGCCACAGCACGACGTGCACGGCGACGATCCCGGCCGCGAGGGCAGCAGCCTCCCAGGCGTCGTCGACCCGCCGCACGAAGACGATGGTCGCGACGATCGCGCCCGGACCTGCGAGCAACGGCGTGCCGAGCGGGACGAGCGCCACATTGACGTTGGCCGTCTCGACCGGGTCGTCGGCGCGGCCGGTGAGCAGCTCGAGGGCGACGAGCAGCAGGAGCAGACCCCCGGCAGCCTGCATCGCCGGCAACGTGATGCCCAGGTAGGACAGGATCGACTGGCCGAACAGGGCGAACGCCACGATGACCACGAACGCGACGAGAACCGCCTGGCCGGCCAGGCGCTTGCGCATGGCGGAGGTGCGTCCGCTGGTCAGGCTCAGGAACAGCGGGATCGTGCCGGGCGGGTCCATGATCACGAACAGCGTGACGAACACCTCGACGAAGAACTTGCCGTCCGCCCCGGTCATCCGCCGACGACCACGGTCCGGCCGGCCGCCTGGGCGAGGAGCGCCTCCAGCACCTCGGGGTCGGTCGTGTTCTCCGCGAGCCGGTTGTCCTTGCCGTCACCGTGGTAGTCGCTGGCCCCGGTGACGAGGAGACCCAGCTCCGCGGCCAGTCCCCGCAAGCGGTCGCGAGCCTCCGGCGGGTTGTCCCGGTGGTCGACCTCGAGCCCGGCCAGACCGGCCCCGGCCATCGCGTGGATCGCGTCGTCGCCGACGGTCGTGCCCCTCTTCGTCGCAGCCGGGTGGGCGAAGACCGGCACTCCGCCCGCCTCCCGGACCAGGCGGACCGCGCGGACGGCGTCGACGTAGTAGTGGCCGACGAAGAACGGGCCATCGTCATGCAGGAGCGTCGTGAAGGCCGCGTTGCGGTCGGGCACCACGTCGAGCGCGACCAGCGTGTCGGCGATGTGCGGGCGTCCGACCGTGGCGCCGTCGCTGAGCTGGGCCAGCACCAGGTCCCAGGTGATCGGGTGCCCGGCGTCGGCCAGCTTGGCGACGATCGCCTTCGCCCGCGGCACCCGGTCGTCGAGGGCCATCGACATCTCGGCGGCCAGCTCCTCGTGGGCCGGGTCGATGAGGTACGCCAGCAGGTGCAGGCTGATGCCCTCCCAGACGCAGGAGATCTCGGTGCCGCGCACGAGCCGCAGGCCGCCTGGCAGGGCCGCTTCGGCCTCCGCCCAGCCCCGGGTCGTGTCGTGGTCGGTCAGCGCCACGACGTCCAGCCCGGCCACGGCCGCGGCGGCCATCAGCTCGGCCGGCGTCTCGGTGCCGTCCGAGGCGGAGCTGTGGGTGTGCAGGTCGGCGATCATCGAGGTACAGCGTAGGGGCGGGCGGGACGCCGGCCGGGTCAGGTGGTCAGGCGTGGGGACAACGCTCCGAACGGGAGGTCCAGGCCCGGCCCGGAGTCGCGCAGGTCCTGCAGCACGAAGTCGTCGATGAGCAGGAACCCGGCGGTCTCCGGCCACACCACAGCCCAGATCCAGCAGCCGAGCGCCTCCCCGACGTACACCGACCGGTCGTCACGCTCCCCGATCGCCCACATCGCGGTGGGATGGCCCGCAGCGTGGATCTTCGCGTCCGGCGGACGGGTGTCGGGGACCGTGCCGGGGTCCGGCCCGTCCAGGCCGGCGAACCGGGCGCCCAGCCCGACACCTGGTTCCTCGGCGACGACGACGAGCTCGGCCACCCCGCCCAGAGGCGCGGGTCCAGAGCAGGCGACAGCCGTGGCGCGGGCACCGGTCCGCTCGTCGCCCGCGGAGACGAGTCCGGTGACCAGCCAGCCGCGCGGGAGCGGCCAGAGCAACCAGACCGGGACCGCCGCGTGGGAGGAGACGGTCTGGACGAGATCGGCCGTCGGCTGGACGACCGGCTGCAAGGGCTGGACGGCGCCGTGGCTGTCACACTGCCACGCGCTCGACCACAGCCCCGGGTGGTGCAGGACCGCACCGCACCGGGGGCAGCTCGGCTCCGGCCTCATGGAAATAGACGGTGGGGCCGCGGCGGCTCCGGCGTCAAGGGTGGCGGGTCACTCGACCCGACGGCGCGTGACGGGCTCCTCGGCGACGTACTCCCTGGCGATCGGCTCTTCCACCACCCGCTCGCGGACGGGCTCCTCCACCACGCGGCGCCGGCGGACCGGGCGCTCGACGACGGTGCGCCGGCGGATCCGCGACGGGCCGGCACCCATCAGGCTCAGGGCCATCACCAGCACGAGCAGGACAGCGAGGACGATCAGGACGGCGGTCATGGGACCTCTCGTTTCACTAGGCTCTGCTGCCGTGTTCCCGGGCCCGTCCGAGCCGAAACGGCGAGTCCCCTGTGTGGGTGCACTCGTCCATGACGACGAGGGGCGCCTGCTCGTCGTCCGCCGGGCCCGCGAGCCTGGTGCCGGGCAGTGGTCGGTCCCCGGCGGGCGGGTCGAGCCGGGCGAGGACGACGCCGAGGCGGTACGCCGCGAGGTGCTCGAGGAGACCGGGGTGCACGTCACGGTCGGCCTGCGCGTCGGGACCGTCGAGCGGCCCGCCCCGGGAGGTGTCGTCTACGACATCCGTGACTATGCGTGCGCCCTGACCGTGCAGACCACCTTGGTGGCCGGCGACGACGCGGCCGAGGCGAGGTGGGTCGGCCGCAACGAGCTGAAGGGCCTCGACCTGGTGGACGGCCTGTGGGACGCGCTGCACGAGTGGGGCATGCTGCCCCGCTGACACCGGTCGGCAGCCGGAGCGGTCAAGAGTTGACCGTTTCGACCCGACGACAGGGTATGGCGTCCTACCGTGCAGACATGTCCTCGCTCGCGCCGGTCCGGCTCCGGCTCACCTGGAGCCAGCGGCGGGCCTTCGTGCTCACGGTCGTCGGCTTCCAGGCGCTGGTCTGGTCGGACGCGCTGCTCAACGACGGCCGCTTCGGCGGCGGGCCCGGCACCGCGCTCGCCGGCCTGGTCTTCCTGCTGATGGCCGCCGCGACCTGGTGGATCGGCACCTCAGCCAGCGGCCGGGGCCTGGTCGTGCACGCGCTGCCGACTCTCGTCATCCCCTGGGAGGAGGTCCACGAGATCGAGGTGGAGAACCAGCTCGGGGTGAAGACGGTCGTGGTGCACCACGGCACCACCGTGCGCCGGCGGACCCGCCTCGCGGCGCCGACCACGGGGCCGATCGGCCGGGACGCGGAGTTCCAGGACAAGGTGCGCGTGCTGCGCAGCTACTGGGCCGCGCACCGCGCGACGCAGGCCGCCTGACGTCAGGTCAGCTCTCGGCGGGCACCGGGCGTCCGGGCTGCTCGCCGCCGCGCGCCTCGCCGTACGCCCTCTTGGGCACCATGACCTTGCGCCG
>DASVED010000358.1:0-3196 GCA_036380775.1 Actinomycetes bacterium | reverse complement strand
GAGCCGCGCGTCGACCGGCGGAAACAGGTCCGCGCGCAGCGACACCGACTCCTCGTCGTCGTCGAGTACGGTCACCGACTCGGCGTACCGGTCGACCGCCCACCGTCGTTCCTGCGGCACGACCAGCCGCACACTCACCGGCGTCCGCTGCGCGACCAGCTGCGCGTCAAGGTCGGCGGGCAGCTCGAAGGTCTCGTCGAGCAGCTCGCACGACGAGATGCCGGACACGATGTAGGTCCGCACGGCGGCGACGTCGTCGGCCGGACCGGCGTCGACCTCCCACCCCCGGCGAGTGCGTACGACGCGGTAGGGCTCCACCACCCGCTCGCCGGCTCCCGGGCGCCACTGCCGGGCGTAGGACATCCGGACCCGCCGCCGTTCCTGCGCCGCGCGGTAGAGGACCTGCGCCGTCGACACGCGCCAGTCCGCGCCGTCAGGTCCCTCGGTCGGCCACAGCGCCTGCTGGAACGCGTCGAGAGCCGAGCGCAGCACCTCGTTGTCGGGCTCGAGGGCCAGCAGGTCCGACCCGGCGGCGAAGAGCCAGCCGAGCTGCTCGGCGCCCAGGTGGTCGACGCCCAGCTCCTGCTCCGGGTCCGGTGACACGACCCGCACCCACTGCGCCGTCGTCGGGTCGACCTCGTCGTCGCTGTCCCGGTCCTCGGTGGACGGCGCGAAGAACTCGACCACCGGCTGCCCGAAGTTTCCCAGCTCGACCAGGTCCGCCCGGTAGTAGGCGAGCACCACCTCGCGCAGGTCGTCGGGCTCCACGGCCAGCTCACCGGCCAGGTCGGTCAGCCGCAACCCGTCCGGGTGCAGCTCGAGGATGCTCAGCGCCCGTGGCAGGGCGGCCAGTCGCTTTGCGTAGCCGGCCAGCGCGCTCATGACGTCTCCACCATCGCGCGCAGCTCGTCGATGATCTCGGCGCGGACGTCGTCGGGTGACACGACGCGCACCCGCGTGCCCAGCTCGTAGATGCGCCAGCGGAAGACTGCACGGTTCGTGACGACGTACGTCATGAGGAGCCCGCCCGAGGCCTCCGACGAGGACGCCGCTGACCCGAGCAGGTTCTCCACCAGCACCTGGTTTTCGGGCGCGACCTCGACGACGACCTCGGTCGGCGGGTCCTCCCGCCAGCTCAGCGGGTCCATCGTCGGCCGGGCCACCTCGTCCAGCACCTCGGCAGTGCCAGGGTTGTCGAGGGACACGTCGCTCATCCGCGACACCACGAACTCCTTGAGGATGTCGCCGCCTTGCTCGCGGCCGCGCAGGTACCAGCCGGACGGGCCGCTGTGCACCTGCGCCGGGTGCACCAGGCGCGGTTCGCCCTTGTAGGTGAAGCGGACCCGGCAGTGCCGCGTGGTCGCGCGCTGGACCAGGTCGAGGTGTGGCGCCGTCGGCGCCGACGGGCGGGCGGCCGACGGGTCGTCGCCGAGGTGCGCGGCGAGGCCCTCGAGCCCGGCGGCGAGGGCTGCCCGCAACAGCTCGCCGCGCTGCTCGGGGGTCAGGCTGACCTGCAGCCGGTTGTCACGGGCCCGCATCACGTAGACGCCGTCGGTGCCCACGTCGGCGACGTTGCGAACGTCGTAGCCGAGCAGGTTGAGCTGATCGATGTCGCGGGTCAGCATCCGCCGCCGAGCCTCGGCGGTGGCGTCCTCGGAGCCGAGAGCCGTGAGCATCACCTGCAGCGACGCACCGTCGGCGTGCTGGGTGAGCGCGCCGATGAGCCGGACCAGCCGCTCCATCGGCGCGGACTGGTCGCGGCCGGGCGCCGGCGCCATCCCGTCTCCCTCGTGTGGTCGTCGTGCTCGTCCGTGCTTGCCAGCACTCTGTTGCACCATCCGGACCGTGTCCAACCCGGCGCGCGGGGACGTCCGGCCGCGCGACCGCCTAGGTTCATGGCATGACGATGCCGCTGGTGGAGGGTGGTCGGGCGATCGCCCGGTTCCGGGTGCTCGGCTTCCCCGTGACCATCGACATCTCGTTCGTCGTCGTGGTGGCGATCCTCGGCTGGTATCCCGGTGTGCAGGCCAGGGACATGGTGATCTGGTTCGTGGTGGTCCCGGTCGCCATCCTGGTGCACGAGCTCGGTCACGCCGTCGTCGCGCGCACCACCGGTGCCCAGCCCGTCATCATGCTGGCGGCGCTTGGCGGGCTGACCTCGTTCCTGCCCCCCAGGCCGATATCCCGAGCCCGCTCGATCGCCATCTCGGTGGCCGGGCCGGCGGTGGGCATCGTCATCGGGGGAGTGCTACTGGCGTACGCGTGGACGGTCGGCGTCGAGTCGGAGCTCTGGTCCAGCGTCCTGGAGACCGCGATCTTCACCACGCTGGGCTGGAGCGTCCTGAACCTGCTGCCGATCCTCCCGCTCGACGGCGGGCAGACGCTGCGCGAGCTGCTGCCCGGGTCACCCGCCAAGCGCGAGGTGCGCGCCGCGACCGTGTCGATTGTGTTCGCGGTGCTGGCCGCGGTCGTTGCCTTCCGCTTCGGGCTGGTCTTCGCTGCCCTGCTCTGTGCATTCTTCGTCGTCAGCAACGTCATGCTCGTGCGCGGCGCGCGCGAGGAGGCGAAGGTCGACGTCAACCAGCGGGTGGTCCAGCTGCTCTGGATGGACCGGGTCGACGAGGCCCGCGCCCTGGCCGCGGAGCATGACGAGCTGCACCTGCTCGTGCGGGCAGCGGTCCGCGCCGCGGGGCCTGACGGCGGCGATGCGCGGGCCGAGCTCGAGACCGCAGCGGTGGGACCCCCCGCGGACCCGACGGCGACCAGTTTGCTCGTCGTCCTCCACCGACTGCGCGGGGACTGGTCGGCTGTCCGGGACCTGGTGGCGCGGGCACCGGTCATGTACTCGGGGGACGTCATCGCCGCGCAGACCATCGCGTTCCGCCACCAAGCGTTCCGGGAGAGCGCCGAGATCGGTGAGGCCTGGCTCGCGCGCAACGCAGGGTCGCGCCTCGGCGAGCCGCGGGACTCCGCGCTGATCGCCTACAACACGGCCTGCGGCTGGGCCAGGGCGGGCGAGCTGGACCGTGGACTGACCGCCTTCAAGCGGGCTGCCGAGCTCGGCTTCGACGACCTCACCGCGGTCGACAGCGACGACGACATCGCGCCGCTGCGGCCACTGCCCGGCTACGACGAGGCGCACAAGGTGATCAGGCGCCGTGCGCTGGCCCGCGCTGAAAGCCTCTCCGACCGTCCG
>DASVED010000357.1:0-2082 GCA_036380775.1 Actinomycetes bacterium | reverse complement strand
CACGAAGTCGGCCTGGAGGGCCTGTACGTCCAGCGGCATGTGCGGCGCGGCCTGCGAGGCGTCGATGCAGACCAGGGCGCCGACCTCCTGCGCCCGGCGCACTATCGCCTCAACCGGGTTGACCGTGCCCAGGAGGTCGGTGCGCTGGTGTGCGTCGACGCCTCCCAGGCCGCGCCGCACATGCCGCTGGACGTGCAGGCCCTGCAGGCCGACTTCGTGGCCTTCACCGGCCACAAGATGTGCGGCCCGACGGGTATCGGCGTCCTCTGGGGCCGCCAGGAACTCCTGGAAGACCTGCCTCCGTTCCTCGGCGGCGGCGAGATGATCGAGACGGTGTCGATGCACTCGTCGACATACGCCCCGGCCCCGCACAAGTTCGAGGCGGGCACGCCCCCGATCGCCCAGGCGGTCGGACTCGGCGCGGCGATCGACTACCTCAACTCGATCGGCATGGACAAGATCCTCGCCCACGAGCACGCGCTCACCGAGTACGCGGTCAAGCGGCTGCTGGAGGTCCCCGACCTGCGCATCATCGGCCCGACCACGGCCGAGGACCGCGGCGCCGCGATCTCCTTCACGCTCGGCGACATCCACCCGCACGACGTGGGCCAGGTCCTCGACGAGCAGGGCATCGCGGTCCGGGTCGGCCACCACTGCGCCCGCCCCGTGTGCCTGCGCTACGGAATTCCTGCGACCACGCGAGCGTCGTTCTATCTGTACTCCACGCCGGCCGAGATCGACGCACTGGTCGACGGCCTGGAGCACGTACGGAACTTCTTCGGCTGAGGGGCGTGCTAGACGGTGAAACTGGACTCCATGTACCAGGAAGTCATCCTGGACCACTACAAGAACCCGCACGGGCGGGGCTTGCGGGATGGCGACGCCGAGGTGCACCACGTGAACCCGACGTGCGGCGACGAGATCACCCTGCGCGTGAAGTACGACGGCACGACGATCGAGGACGTCTCGTACGAGGGCCAGGGCTGTTCCATCAGCCAGGCCAGCGCGTCCGTACTGAACGACCTCCTCGTCGGCAAGGACCTCTCCGACGCGCAGAAGATCCAGGAGACCTTCCTGGAGCTGATGCAGTCCAAGGGGAAGATCGAGCCCGACGACGCGATGGAGGAGGTGCTGGAGGACGCGGTCGCGTTCGCCGGCGTCTCCAAGTACCCCGCCCGGGTCAAGTGCGCCCTCCTCAGCTGGATGGCGTGGAAGGACGCGACGGCCCAGGCGCTGGGCGGAGCCGACGCCGAAAGGAAGACGGCATGAGCGAGACCGTTGAGATGAAGCCGGCCTCGGAGGAAGAGGTCCGTGAGGCGCTGTACGACGTCGTCGACCCCGAGCTGGGCATCGACGTCGTCAACCTCGGCCTGATCTACGGCATCCACATCGACGACGCGAACATCGCGACCCTCGACATGACCCTGACCTCGGCGGCCTGCCCGCTGACGGACGTCATCGAGGACCAGGCCAAGTCCGCCACGGACGGCCTCGTCAGCGAGCTGCGCATCAACTGGGTCTGGATGCCGCCGTGGGGTCCGGACAAGATCACGGACGACGGGCGGGAGCAGCTTCGGGCGCTCGGGTTCAACGTCTGAGGCCACCAGCGGCCTGACGCAAGCGGCGGTACCTTCCGGGTGCCGCCGCTTGCCTGTGTTCAGGCCAGCCCGCCGACCAGCCGGAACGACGAGTCCGACAGGTACAGGGAGCTGTACTCGAAGCGTTCGAGACGGACCACGAAGTTGCGGTGGCGCAGGAAGTAGCCCGGGTAGTTGACCGACTCCAGCATGGTGGCACCGGAGTGGGTCGACGAGGCGCGGGGGCAGAAGGTGGCGTCCTGCCCGAAGAGGGACGAGCCGTTGTCGCGCTCGGCGCGCAGGACGAAGGCGCGGTGGCGCAGGTACCTGCCGTCCCGCGTGGCGAAGGAGTAACAGGAGCTGTTTGCCAGGCCCTTGACCTGCTTGAAGGTCGAGTCCTCGCGGGACTCCGAGCCGTGGACCCGGTCCAGCCTCACGTAGCCGTCGCTCACGTGCCAGTAGCGGTCCGGGTAGTTGACCGAGCGCACGGATCGCCAGGTGGTGG
>DASVED010000356.1:0-2558 GCA_036380775.1 Actinomycetes bacterium | reverse complement strand
CTGAGCCACGCTCGGCGCAGGCCGGGAAACGTCCCCAGACAACCGCGGTCGTCTGGGGACGTTTCTCGTGTCGGCTGCGTGAGCACTCAGTGCAGGTGCATGTGGGCCGCGTCGGCCTTCCCCGCGGGCATCCACACGGCGGCCACCGCGGCGAAGACCACGGCGATCGCTGTGATGGCCATCGAGCCACAGGAGTAGGCCTCGACCACTCCGGAGGCGGCGGTGAGGTTGCCCGCCGTACCGGCGACGGCAGACAGGACGGCCACGCCGAGCGCTGCTCCGACCTCATGCCCTGTCATCAGGAACCCCGACGCCATGCCGGCGTGCTCGGCCGGGATGCCGTTCATCGCGGTGCCCGCCACGGCGGCGAACACGAGGCCCGCACCCAGCCCGACGAGGCACAGCCCGGGCAGGATTCCGCCGACGTAGGAGGACGTCGAGTCGGCACGGGACAGGAGCAGACCTCCGCCGGAGACGATGGCCAGCCCGATGGCGGCGATGGTCCGCACCGGGAGGTGCGCACTGGCGTGGGCGGCGAGGTGGGTGCCGACGACGAGGGTCACGGCGAGCGGGAGGAACGCGAGGCCCGACTCCAGGGCGGAGTAGCCGAGGGCCGTCTGCCCGAAGATCGACGTCAGGAACACCACCGCCATGAGCAGGCCGGTGATGCCGAGCATCACGGTCGTACTCGACACCAGGCTCGAGATCTTCCAGGTGTGCGGGTGCACCAGCGGCTGCGTGGCCCGGCCCTCGATGAACACGAACGCGACCATCAGGATCCCGGCGACGCCCAGGCCGACAGCGGTCTGGACCGAGGCCCAGCCCTGGGACTCCACGCGAGCCAGGGTGAACATCAAGGTGGCCAGCGAACCGACGCCGACGAGGGCCCCGGGGACGTCGAACTCGGCCAGGCCGGCAGGACCCTTCTGGTCCTTCGCGACGACGTGGAAGGTGGCGGCGATGGCGAGCACGCCGATCGGCACGTTGATCCAGAAGATCGCCTCCCAGCTGGCCCACGTGGTGAGGACCCCGCCCAGGGCGACGCCGACCGCGATGCCCAGGCCGCCGATGGCTCCCCAGAGCGCAAGGCCCCGTGCCTTCTGCGTGCCCGTGTAGGTGGTGCTGATGATGGAGAGGGCCGCCGGCGTCATGAGGGCTGCGGCGGCTCCCTGGGCCGCGCGGCCGCCGATGAGCTCGGCCGCGCCGCTGGCGAAACCGGTGAACAACGAGGCGGTGGTGAACAGCGTCAGGCCGGTGAGGAACACCGTACGACGCGAGATCAGATCCGCGATCCTCCCCCCGAGGAGCAGGCAGCCGCCGGACAGCAGGAGGTAGGCGGTGACGACCCACTGCAGGTCGCTGCTGCCCAGCCCGAGCTCGTGGCCGATGGTCGGCATCGCGGTGTTGACGACGGAGATGTCGATGACGACGAGGACCTGTGCGACGAGCGCGACGATCATCGGGCCCCAGGGTCGTGTGTCGGTGTGGGCGTCCGCCTCGACGGCGGAGCCGTGGTGTCCGTGCATGAGTGCCTCCGGTAGTGAGTGGTGAGCGGTGCGGATGGGGTGGTGCTGGTTCGGTGAGGTCGAGACTGCAAGAGATGCGACCTGGTCGCCCCGGTCACATGGCCGGGGTTGACGGGTCAGGAGCGAGGCCGCGCGAGCGTCGCTCCCAGCGCAGCGGTGAGCAGCGCGACGACCGCGGCTGCGGTGAATGCTGCGGAGAAGCCCGCGGCGTCGAGGGCTCCCTCGACCGGACGACCGGACGAGATGCCGATGACGATGAAGGCGGCCGTCCCGAGTGCGCCACCCACCTGCATCGAGGCGCCGGCGAGCCCGGACGCCAGACCGGTGTGACTGGCGGGCACCGCAGAGGTGAGGACCATGGTGGTGGGGGTGAAGCTGAGGGCGACGCCCGTGGCGACGAGGAGCAGGCCCGGGAGGACGGCGACGACGTACGCGGATCCGGTTGGCGCGTTCGCCAGCCAGAGGTGCCCTGCGGCGAGGACGACGAGCCCCAGGACCATGCTGCGCACCGGTCCGATCGCGCCCAACACTCGCGGCAGCACGGCCAACGAGACGGCGAACCCCGTCAGGGACGTGGGGACCATGGCGAAGCCCGCCTGCTCCGGAGACATCGCGAGGACCTGCTGGAAGTAGAGCGCGACCAGGACGAAGGTCGAGGCGCGGGACGCCCCGCCGAGCAGCGCGACGGCAGTTCCGGTGCGCAGCATGCGCGACCGGAAGAGCTCGACTGGGACCAGCGGGTCCGCGGCCCGGCGCTCGATGGCGATGAACGCCGCCATCAGGACCGACGAGACGGCGAACAGTCCGACGACCCGCGGGGAGGTCCAGGCGTGGTCGACGGCATCGACAGCACCGTGCACGAGGGTGATCACCGCCCCGGTCACAGCGGCGGCGCCCGCCCAGTCGACGGTACGGCGGACACCCGGCGCGTCCTCCACCAGCACTCGCCGGGCCAGGGCAATGGCGGCCAGGGACACCGGAACGGTCACCAGGAACACGGCCCGCCAACCCACGGTGCCGGCGAGCACTCCC
>DASVED010000355.1:0-3858 GCA_036380775.1 Actinomycetes bacterium | reverse complement strand
TGTCCCCCGAGAGGTCGTCCTCACCGGCACCGCCGCAGATGACGTCCGCCGAGTTGCCGCCCTGGATTGTGTCGGCACCTCCGAGACCCATGATCACGTCGACCTCGTCGGTCCCGGACAGGGTGTCGGGACCAGTGGTCCCCGTGATGGTCGGGAGCAGTCCGTTGCACCGCTCCTCGAGATCGATGCCGAGGATCAGCGGGTCGTGGTCGCTGGACCGGAACGGGTTCTGCGCGTACAGGGCAGGGTCGCCGTCGTACTGGTAGGCGAACGACTCCACCGAGTTGATGTTCCAGTGCGCGACGTCGGTCACCTTGGGCGTCATGGCCGCCGACGACACCGCGTGGTCGAGCGAGCCCGACAAGGAGTCGAAGACGAAGCTGTAACGGTCCGCATCGAACATCGACCCCAGGTCGTCGAAGCCGGCGTCGTAGAGGACGTGCATGGGGTCCTCCTGCGTGTACGCGTTGAGGTCGCCCATGATGAGCACGTCGTCGTCGCGGGTCGTGTCCTGGAGCTCCGCAGCGAACGCCGCCAGCGATGCCGCCTGCCGGGTGCGGTCACCGTTGAAGGCGCCCTGCCCGTCGCCGATGTCCTCGTTGTCGTTGTTGTCCTGCGGCGGCGTGCTGTTGCTCTTCGACTTCAAGTGGTTGCCGATCACGGTGAACTTGTCGCCGTCCTTGGCGAACGTCTGCGCGATCGGCTCGCGGGCGTTGAACCAGACGGTCTCGTCGACCAGCCCGACGGGGTCGCCGACCGGCTGGACCACGTCGTTCTGGTAGATGATCGCGTTGCGGATGACGTCGCGGCCCACCTCTTCGTCGAGCAGCTCGTCCGGGAAGGGCGAGTAGGACCACTTGTCGAACCCCGCCGCGTCGTTGAGCCGGCTCACCAGGTCGGCGACCGCCTGGTCCGGATTGCCATCCCCGAAGCCGGTGCTCGCCGTGTCCTCGATCTCCATCAGGGTCGTGACGTCGGCGTCCAGGGTCTCGATGGCCGTCACGATCTTGGCGGCCTGCTTCTCGAAGTCCTCCGCGGTCTCCGCCCCGCGACCGCCATCGTCGGCCAGAGTGAGGAAGTAGTTCAGCACGTTGAACGCGCCGACCGTGACGTCACCGCCGACGGGGTCCGGCGCCGACGGCCGACTGTTCTGCGGCTGGAATGTGCCCGCCGGAGTCCCGTCCGATGGCTGCAGGCGCCAGTTGCCGAACCCGAACCCCAGCACAGTCGGCGCGGTGAAAGTCAGCTCGTCACCGACACGGACCGGGGTGGTCGGGCTGAGGTACGGCCGGTTCGTCGCGCTCATCGACGCGTTGCTGCCGTCGTCGAGGATCAGCCGGCGCAACGCGTTGCCGCTCGCGACTGCTGCCGCCTCCGGCGAGCCGGCCCGCCCCAGCTCGGTGGGCTGCACGAGCACGCCGCCTTGAGACAGCGTCAGCTCGCCGAACCGGGTGAGGTTGAAGACCTCGCTGACCGTCAGCACGTCGGCCGGCGACACGAGCATCCCTTCCAGCCGCTCGCGGGGCGTACTGCCCGCGGGCAGGTCCAGCGGGGCAGCGGTCGGCAGGTCAGCTTGCGATCCGGCCGAGCAGACGTCGACCTCGGCGGCGGCGATGCGCGTCTCGCCGAAGTTCTCGCCCGGCTTGCCGGCGACGGCAACCGTGTCGCCCAGCCCGACCGGCACACCGGTCGCCACGAAAACGCCGTCCGACGACGCTGGGTCGCCGTCGCCGCCGTCCTGCAGGTAGAAGCCGCCGAGCTCGGGGACGTCACCGACGACCCTGCCACGAACACTGACGTCCTGGCCGTCGAGCGGAGTGCTGAAGCCGGTGCCTTGCACGTCGCTCACGTCGTGGGTCGCCGTGTCGTCACAGAGCAGGGACTCCTCCAGCGGCGGGTTGACCGCGCCCTTCGTACTGACGTCCTCCCCGCGCCACTCGTAGAGCCCGCTCCCGGGGTTGAACCTCTTGGAGAGACTGTTCCCGATGGCTCCGGATCCGCTCTCGGACACACCGATATTCGTGCTCTGGAGACCAGTCGCCGGACCGTTGGTGGCCGCGAACTGGCCTTCGTACGACAGGAACTCCACGACAGTCGTCCCGTTCACTAGCGCGAGCCCGTCGGGAGCGCCGTTCTGCAGGGTGCCGGCGTACTCCACGACCGTCACGCCGTCGACGGGCGCGGTCAGGACGTCGGTGTCGTAGGTCTGCCCGTTAGAGCCGTTGTAGGCGATCACCGCCCAACCCGTGACGTCGAAGCCGGTCGGTACCTGGACCTCGACGAACTCACCGGTGTCGGTGCCCGTGTTGTCGTAGTGGAACTCGGAGATGAAGGGGACGGTCGGCTCGGCGGCGGTGGCTGCCGGGGCCGTCACGAGGGTGGCTGCGGCGGTGGCCGCGGCGACGCTGAGTGCGCCGAGCGCTCGCGATCGGGATGTGGGCACGGAGGGTCCTTAGTCTCTGCCGGGAGGGTCCCGGGCACCCTAAGCCGCGCAACGGGAGTTCGGGGAGACCCTGCGGCCAACAATCGGAAACGGGACGAGCCCGCAGGTCAGGGGCCCGCCGACAGTCGGCGCAGGGCGGCCACCGCCACGTCGTGGTCGGTGGTCGCCCAGAACGGCGGCAGCGACGTGCGCAGGAACGGCGCGTACCTCGCTGTCGCCAGCCGCGAGTCGAGCACCGCGACGACTCCTCGGTCGTCCATCCGCCGGATCAGACGGCCGGCGCCCTGCGCCAGCCGCAGCGCTGCGTGCGTCGCGGCCACCGTCATGAAGCCGTTCCCACCCGCGTCGGCGACCGCCTGCGACCGCGCGGACATCAACGGGTCGTCCGGTCGCGGGAACGGGATGCGGTCGATGACCACCAGCTGGCAGGACTCCCCCGGGACATCGACGCCCTGCCACAAGGACAAGGTGCCGAACAGGGACGTCGCGGGGTCGGCCGCGAAGGCCCGCACGAGGGCGGCCGTCCGCTCCTCGCCCTGGCAGAGCACCGGCAGATCCAGCCGCTCGCGCATCTCGGCGGCCGCCGCCTCGGCGGCTCGCATCGACGAGAACAGGCCGAGCGTCCGGCCACCGGCCGCCTCGATCAGCGCCGCGAGCTCGTCCATCGCCGCCCGTGAGGCACCGTCGCGGCCCGGCGGGGGCAGGCGCCGGGCGACGTAGAGGATCGCCTGGCGCTGGTAGTCGAACGGGGACCCCACGTCGAGGGCGTCCCACTCCGGGGCGTCGTCACCGGTCAGCCCGACCTGACGCGCGATCGGCTCGAACGACCCGCCGAGCTCGAGGGTCGCGCTGGTCATGACCACCGAGCGGTCGCCGAACAGCGCCTCGCGCAGCAGGCCGTTGACCGCCAGCGGCGCGACCTTGATCACCGGACCGCGGCGCTGGTCGTGCACCGTCCATGCCACGTCGTAGGGCGAGTGGGCGGCCAGCCGCTCGGCCGTCTCGTGCACCGCCCCGACGGCGGCCTGGGCGACCTTGCGCGCGCCGTCGTCGGCGTCCTTGGCCCGGGACAGCGACGAGGCCACCGTACGGGCCGCGTCGCGGACGAGCGCGAGCGCCGACGCGAGCTGCTCGGGCTGGTCCACCACCCGGCCCTCGGGAACTGCCTCGAGGGCGGCGCCGAGGACGGCGGCGGTGTCCGCCAGGTCGTCGCTGTCGTCCACCATGCGGCGGGCGCGGGCGGCGGCGCGCTCCACGGCCGTCGGTGTGAGCTCGTCGGTCGCAACGCCGGTGACGCGGTCGACCAGCTCGTGCCCCTCGTCCACGACGACGACGTCGTGCTCGGGCAGCACCGGGAAGCCCTCGAGCGCGTCGATGGCGAGCAGCGCGTGGTTGGTCACGACCACCTCGGCCTC
>DASVED010000354.1:0-3199 GCA_036380775.1 Actinomycetes bacterium | reverse complement strand
CGCGAGGACGGCACGCCTTCGCGGCCTCGTGGATCGCGGTGATCTGCGGCACCCCCACACCCGCCACGACCCGGGTGGTGCAGATCGATCCCGGCCCGACCCCGACCTTCACCGCGTCGACGCCGGCGTCGACCAGCGCCTGCGCCCCTGCGCGGGTGGCGACGTTGCCGCCGAGGACCTGCACGTGCCGGGTCGCAGGGTCGGACTTGAGCCGCCGGATCATGTCGAGCATGAGCCGGGCCTGGCCGTTGGCGGTGTCGGGCACGAGCACGTCCACACCCGCCTCGACCAGTGCGGTGGCGCGCTCCCAGGCGTCGCCGAAGAAGCCCACGGCCGCGGCGACCCGAAGCCGGCCCTCGTCGTCCTTGGTGGCCTCGGGGTACTGCTCGGTCTTGACGAAGTCCTTGACGGTGATGAGCCCCGACAGCCGCCCGTCGCCGTCGACCAGCGGAAGCTTCTCGATCTTGTGCTTGGCCAGCAGGGCGGCGGCGTCATCGCCGGTGATCCCGACCGGTCCGGTGACGAGCGGCATCGGCGTCATCAGCTCGCGGACGCGGCGGTGCGGGAAGTCGGCCGGAGGGACGAACAGCAGGTCGCGGTTGGTGATGATGCCGAGGAGAGTCCGGTCCGCGGTGACGACCGGAAGCCCGGAGACGCGGTACTGGGCGCAGAGCCCGTCGAGCTCGGCAAGGGTCGCCTCGGGACCCACCGTGACCGGGTCGCTGACCATGCCGGACTCCGACCGCTTCACCACGTCGACGTCGTGCGCCTGAGCCTCGATCGACAGGTTGCGGTGCAGGACGCCGATGCCGCCCTGCCGGGCCATCGCGATCGCCATCCGGGCCTCGGTGACGGTGTCCATCGCCGCGGACAGCAGCGGGACGCGTACGGAGATCTCCCGCGTCAGCCGGGAGGTGGTGTCCACCTCGCTCGGCACCACGTCGGTCTCGGCCGGCAGCAGCAGGACGTCGTCGAAGGTCAGGCCGAGCGGCGCGAACCCCTCGTCCGGCTCCGATGGGCTGCCGCCGGTCAGGGGATCCATGCTGTCGATGGTACCCAGCGGAGGCCGCAGGCCGGGACAGTGCGCCAGGACCGCGGCGCGGACCTCCGCACTGCGGCGGGCACCCTCGCGCGGTCACTCGGGCGGGGATGGCGCGGTGGCGGCACCTGGTCTACGTTGCGAGTCACTGAGCACCATGAACCGTGACTTCCGCCATACGGAAAGAGGCCTTCGTGGATCTGCCTGCTGGTGTCCGGCTCACCGTCGACCGCAACGACCTGTCCGACCCAGACCTGCTCGAACGGGTGCTGACCAGCGAGGCGCTCGAGCTGATCGCGGACCTGCACCGGACGTTCGAACCACGTCGGGCCGAGCTGCTGGCAGCGCGCCGGGAACGTGCCCAGGAGCTCGACGCCGGTGGTGGCCTCGACTTCTCCCCGGACACCAAGGAGATCCGCGAGGATCCCGACTGGCGGGTGGCCGACCCGGCGCCGGGCCTGGAGGACCGCCGGGTGGAGATCACCGGTCCCACCGACAAGAAGATGGCGATCAACGCGCTCAACTCGGGCGCGAAGGTGTGGCTGGCCGACTTGGAGGACGCGAACTCGCCGCTGTTCGAGAACATGCTGGCGGGCCAGGCCAACCTCAGGGACTCCATCGACGGGACGTCGCTGTCGTTCCGGCAGGCCGACGGCAAGGAGTACGCGCTCAACGAGGGGCCGCATGCCGTGCCTGTCGTCAGGCCGCGTGGCTGGCACCTGCCGGAGAAGCACGTGCTCGTCGACGACGAGCCGGTCTCCGGCGGCATCTTCGACTTCGCGCTGTACCTGCTGCACTCCGGTCAGGCCCAGATCGACGCCGGGCGGGGGCCGTACTACTACCTGCCGAAGATGGAGAGCCACCTCGAGGCGCGGCTCTGGAACGACGCCTTCAACCTGGCGCAGGACCAGCTGGGCATCCCGCGCGGCACCATCCGGGCCACCTGCCTGATCGAGACCTACCCGGCGGCCTTCGAGATGGAGGAGATCCTCTACGAGCTGCGTGAGCACTCCGCGGGGCTCAACGCCGGGCGGTGGGACTACCTGTTCAGTGTCATCAAGAAGTTCCGGACCCGGGGCACCGACTACCTGCTCCCCGACCGCAACCAGGTCACGATGACGGCACCGTTCATGCGCGCGTACGCCGAGCTGCTCGTCCGTACGTGCCACAAGCGCGGCGCACACGCGATCGGCGGTATGGCTGCCTTCATCCCCAGCCGGCGCGACCAGGAGGCCAACGAGAAGGCGCTGGCGAAGGTGCGCGAGGACAAGGAGCGCGAGGCCCGGGCCGGCTACGACGGGTCGTGGGTGGCTCACCCGGACCTCGTGCCGGTCTGCCGAGAGATCTTCGACTCGGTCCTCGGCGACAAGCCCAACCAGCGCGACAACCTGCGGGAGGACGTGCACGTCACGGCCGCGGACCTGCTCGACGTCAAGTCGACCGAGGGCGACTGGACCGAGGCGGGGCTGCGCAACAACGTGAGCGTGGGCCTGCAGTACCTCAACGCGTGGCTCGGGGGCAACGGGGCGGTCGCGATCTACGGGCTGATGGAGGACGCCGCCACCGCCGAGATCTCCCGGGCCCAGGTCTGGCAGTGGATCGCGCTGGGCGTCGAGGTCACCACCGAGGACGGCGGCACCCGCACGGTCACCCGGGAGTGGGCCGACGAGGTCATCGACGAGGAGCTCGAGCGCATCCGTGAGGTGATCGGCGACGAGGCCTTCGAGAAGGGCCGCTACGACGAGGCCAAGAACCTGTACCGCGAGATGGCGCTGTCCGACGACTTCGCCGAGTTCCTGACCTTGCCCGCGTACGAGTCCATGCCATGACGACGCACCCGACGTCCGACCAGGCCGAGCAGAGCACCGCGCGCCACGGCCCCGACGACACTCCGACCGGCGCCGACGACGCCCGGGCCGACGGTGCAGCGGTCGACGCCCTGATCCGCCGCCTCACCGAGTCGTTCGGCGAGCGGTCGGTGCTGACCGACGAGGCGCAGCGCAGGACGTACGAGTGCGACGGCCTGGCGGCGTACTCGGTGGTGCCGGCCGTCGTCGTGCTCACCACGACCGCCGAGCAGGTCCGCGAGGTGGTGGCCAGCTGCCACGAGCTCGGGGTGCCGTTCGTGGCCAGGGGGTCGGGCACCGGGCTGTCGGGCGG
>DASVED010000353.1:0-16233 GCA_036380775.1 Actinomycetes bacterium | reverse complement strand
GCGTCGTCGTCCCGCCAGTCGCGGACGACGAGGCGCTCGGTCTCGAACGCCGGCTCGGAGTGGGGCAGGCTGGTCACGTGGACATCGTGGCAGTGCAGGGCGACATCACCGAGCAGGACGTCGACGCGGTGGTCAACGCCGCCAACTCCGGTCTGCTAGGCGGCGGTGGGGTCGACGGTGCGATCCACCGCCGCGGCGGACCCGCGATCCTGGCGGCCTGCCGCGAGCTGCGCGCCACCACGTTGCCGGACGGGCTGCCCGCCGGTCAGGCCGTGGCGACGACCGCGGGGAACCTGCCGGCGCGCTGGGTCATCCACACGGTCGGCCCGGTCTGGTCCGCGTCGGAGGACCGCAGCGCGACGCTGGCGTCGGCGTTCCGCGAGTCGCTGCGGGTGGCGGAGGAGCTCGTCGCCACGACCGTCGCGTTCCCCGCGGTCTCGGCCGGGGTGTACGGCTGGCCGGTCGACGACGCTGCGCGGATCGCGGTCGAGACGGCACGCGCCCACGACCCCGGCTCGGTGCGCGAGGTCCGCTTCGTGCTGTTCAGCCCCGAGACGCACGCAGCGTTCGCCGCGCGTATCGGCTAACGCTGCCACCCGCTGCCGCCGCCCGCTGCCGCGCCCGCTGCCGCGCCCGCTGCCGCGCTCGCTGCCGCCGCCCCAGGTCCTTGATCCAGGTGGATCCGAGGCCCGTCGGGGGGTCGCTGCGTCACTTGGATCACCGATGCATGCTCACCGTTGGTCGGTGATCAGCCCGCCCGTCAGGTGCGGCGGTGCACCTTGTGCTGCGCGGCCTGCGCGAGGGGCTTGACCACCAGCAGGTCGATGTCGACGTGCGGGGGGCGGGTCACGCACCACGCCACGCAGTCGGCGATGTCCTCGGCGGTCAACGGTGCGTCCACACCCTCGTAGACCTTGGCCGCCCGGGCCGAGTCGCCGCCGAACCGGTTGAGCGAGAACTCCTCGGTGGCCACCATCCCCGGCGCGATCTCGGTGACCCGCACCGGTTGGCCGTTGAGCTCGAGCCGCAGCGTCTCGGCCAGTGCGGCGGCGCCGTGCTTGGCGGCCGTGTAGCCACCACCGCCCTCGTAGACGATCCGGCCGGCGGTGGACCCCATCACGACGACATGGCCCTGCCCGCTCGCCACCAAGGCGGGCAGCAGCGCCTGAGTGACCCGCAGCGTCCCGATGACATTGACGTCGAACATCGCCCGCCACTCGTCGGGGTCCGACTCGGACACCGGGTCCATCCCAAGGGCCATCCCGGCGTTGTTGACCAGCACCGTCACCTCGCCGACCTCCGCCGCGAGCGCCGCCACCGACGCGGGCGAGGTGACGTCGAGGGTGACCGCGCGGGCGCCGGTCTCCGCGCTCAGCTCGTCCAGCCGGTCGCGGCGCCGGGCGGCGGCCACCACGTCGAAGCCCTCGGCGACCAGGCGGCGGGCGGTGGCCGCCCCGATGCCGCTGCTCGCGCCTGTCACCACAGCCGTTCCCCGGTCCATGCCCGCATCCTCACACGCACACGGACGGCCGTTGCGAGCCCGGGCTCGCGTCTGGGAGCCCCCGCTCGGGTTCCCGGTCGGGGAATCGGGGACGATGACCCGCGGTTCTTAACAGTTCGGAGGTGCACACGAGTGACGATGACCCTGCTGAGGGGACGTGGCGGGCTGCCGCGACGCCTGGCGATGGTCAGTGTCCACACCTCCCCCCTCGACCAGCCCGGCACGGGCGACGCCGGCGGCATGAACGTCTATGTCGTCGAGCTGTCCCGCCGGCTGGCTGCGTTGGGCGTCGAGGTCGACGTGATCACCCGAGCCACCAGCTCCGACCTCCCCCCGTCCGTCGAGCTCGCCCCCGGGGTCACCGTCCGGCACATCACGGCGGGCCCGTTCGAGGGCCTGGCCAAGGAGGACCTCCCGGCCCAGCTGTGTGCGTTCACCTCCGGGCTGATGCGGGTCGAGGCCGCCCGCCCGCCCGGCTGGTACGACCTGGTCCACTCCCACTACTGGCTCTCCGGCCAGGTCGCCTGGCTGGCGGCCGAGCGGTGGGACGTGCCGTTGGTCCACTCGATGCACACCATGGCCAAGGTCAAGAACCTGACGCTGGCCGACGGCGACTCCCCCGAGCCCGTGGCGCGCGCCATCGGCGAGGCCCAGGTGGTGGCTGCGGCCGACCGTCTGGTGGCCAACACCGACGAGGAGGCCGATCAGCTCGTCGAGCTCTACGACGCACATCCGGACCAGGTCGTGACCGTTCCGCCGGGGGTGGACCTCGACGTCTTCTCGCCCGGGTCGCGGCTGCAGGCCCGCCGGCAGCTCGGGCTGCCGGCCGACGCCTACGTCCTGCTCTTCGTCGGCCGGATCCAGCCGCTCAAGGCACCGGACGTGCTGCTGCGCGCCACCGCGCGTCTGCTCGAGCGGGTGCCGTCCCTGCGTGACCGCCTGGTCGTCGCGGTCGTCGGTGGCCCGTCCGGCAGCGGCCTTGCCCAGCCTCGCGCCCTGCAGGGGCTGGCCGACGAGCTCGGCATCCCCGATGTGGTGCGCTTCGTCGAGCCGCAGCCGCAGGACGCCCTCCCGCAGTGGTACCGCGCGGCCGACGTGACCGTGGTCCCGTCCTACAGCGAGTCCTTCGGGCTCGTCGCGATCGAGTCCCAGGCCTGCGGTACGCCGGTGGTGGCCGCATCCGTCGGCGGGCTGCACACGGCGGTCGCCGACGGACGGTCCGGGCTGCTGGTGCCCGGCCACCACCCCGACGACTACGCCAGGGTGCTCGAGGAGCTGCTCGCGGACCCGGGCCACCGGGCCGCGCTCGGCCGGGCAGCGGTCGGGTACGCCGCCGGCTTCGGCTGGGACGCGACCGCCGCCGGCATGCTCGAGGTCTACGGCGACGCCATCCACGAGCCCTCGCTGCCCGCGGGCATCGCGGTCAACCGGTGACCGCGGAGGACCCGACGAGTCGCCAAGCGGAGGCACTGGCCACCCTCCGCGCGGCGTTGCGCGACGGCGCGGTCGAGCACGAGGAACCGTCGGAGGGCACGGTGGTCGTGACCCTGCCGGGCGAGCGCAAGCTCAAGACCACGGTCAGCCTGGTGGTCGGTGCGCACAGCCTGTCGGTGAACGCCTTCGTCGCGCGTCGGCCGGACGAGAACCACGAGGCCGTCTACCGCTGGATGCTCGAGCGCAATACCCGGCTCTACGTGGTGGCCTTCGCGATCGACCACCTCGGCGACATCTATCTGAGCGGCCGCCTGCCACTGCACGCGGTCACGGCCGAGGAAGTGGACCGGCTGCTGGGGTCGGTGCTCGAGGCCTCCGACTCGTCGTTCAACACACTGCTCGAGCTCGGCTTCTCGACCGCGATCCGCAAGGAGTGGCAGTGGCGGCTGTCGCGGGGCGAGCCGACGTACAACCTCGCGGCCTTCCCCCACCTCGCGCCGGGCGGTGCCGGAGACCCCGGCGGTGCCGGCGACCCGGGCGCCACCAGCCACCCGTCCTAGCGCACCGCCTCGTCGGCCTCCTCCGGCGTCGCCGGCGCGGGCACCGCGACGGCAGCGGTCGCGTGGTGCTCGGCGACCCGTAGCTCGTCCAGCCGGCGTTGCCGGGCCGGACCCGCCAGCAGGTGCCCGGCTGCCCCGGCCAGTGACACCAGCCCGCAGCCCACCCAGAGCACCGTCGGCCCGGCGTGGTCGTAGACCCAGCCGCCGGCGACCGGGGCGACCATCGCCGCGAGGCTGAACGTGAAGGTGAAGGCGCCCTGGTAGCGCCCGCGCATCGACGCCGGCGACAGGTCGGCCACGACGGCCGGGCCGATCGAGGAGGCGATCAGCTCGCCGATGGTCCAGAGGACCACCGTCGTCGCGTACGCCGGGACGGTGCTCGCCCACGCCGTCGCCCCGAACCCGATGCCGACGAAGATCCCGCTGGCCGCCAGCACCGACGCTGCCGGGAACCGCTCCATCCACCGGGTGAGCGGCACCGTCACGAGGACGATCAGGACGGCGTTGAGGGAGATCACGGCGCCGTACTGCGACGGGCTCAGGCCGTCGTCGATCATCTGCACCGGCAGCGTCGACATGTGCTGCATGAAGACGACCGCGAACGCGAAGGTCAGCAGCATGAAGGTCAGGAACACCCGGTCGCGCAGCACGTCGGACATCGAGCCCGGCGTGCGGACGTGCTCGGCCCGGTCGCCCTGCATCCCCGGGTGGGACTCGGGGACCCGCAGGTAGACGAGCACGCCGAAGACAACGGTCGTCGCCGCGTCGAGCAGGAACAGCGTGCGGTAGCCGGACGATGCCAGCAGGCCGCCGAGGATCGCCGCGGTCGCGAAGCCGAGGTTGACCGCCCAGTAGTGCAGCGAGAACGCGCGGACCCGGTCGGCGGGCGGCACGATGTCGGCCATCATCGCGGAGTAGGCCGGCCGGGTCGCGTTGCTGAAGAAGCCGAACAGCGTGGCCAGCGCCAGCACGGCGGCGCCCGACGTGGAGAACCCGAGCGCGACCAGCGTGAGCGCGGTCGCCACCTGCGACCAGAGCAGCACCGGCCGCCGGCCCCAGCGGTCGGCCAGGACACCGGCGACGATGCTCGCGACCATGCTGCCCAGTCCCACCGCGCCGAGGACCAGCCCGGCGAACGCGGTGGAGTAGCCCAGCGACCGGGTCAGGTAGATGGCGAGGAACGGCAGCACGAATGCGCCGGCCCGGTTGACGAGGGTGCCGCTCCACAACCACCAGAACTCCCGGGGCAGCCCCGTGACAGTGCCCTCGAACGCCCGCCGCACCGATCTCATCGCCCCGACGCTACGTGGACCGGCCGACAAACCACGACCGAGAATCTGGCAGGCTTCCCGGCATGAGTGCCGCACCCGCGTACACGCTGGTCCTGCTTCGCCACGGGCAGAGCGAGTGGAACGAGAAGAACCTGTTCACCGGCTGGGTCGACGTCGGACTGACCGAGAAGGGTCGCCAGGAGGCATGGCGCGGTGGCGAGCTGCTGCGCGAGCGGGACCTGCTGCCGGACGTCGTGCACACGTCGGTCATGCGCCGGGCCATCGAGACCGCGCAGATCACCCTGGACGCGGTCGACCGGCTGTGGCTGCCGGTGCGGCGCAGCTGGCGGCTCAACGAGCGCCACTACGGCGCGCTGCAGGGCAAGGACAAGAAGCAGACGCTGGCCGAGTTCGGCGAGGAGCAGTTCATGCTCTGGCGCCGGTCCTACGACACACCACCGCCGCCCCTGCCGGACGACGACCAGTGGTCGCAGGTGGGCGACGCCCCTTACGCGGCGCTGCCCCCCGAGGCGGTGCCGCGCACGGAGTGCCTCAAGGACGTCGTCGTGCGGATGCTCCCGTACTGGTACGACGGGATCGTGCCCGACCTGCTTACCGGGAACACCGTGCTGGTCGCGGCGCACGGCAACTCGTTGCGTGCCCTCGTCAAGCACCTGGACGAGATCTCCGACGAGGACATCGCCGGCCTGAACAT
Source organism: Actinomycetes bacterium (assembly GCA_036380775.1). Taxonomy (GTDB): domain Bacteria; phylum Actinomycetota; class Actinomycetes; order JACCUZ01; family JACCUZ01; genus DASVED01. The sequence goes on along the minus strand of DASVED010000353.1, from coordinate 10,752 downwards.
CCCGACCGGCATCCCGCTGCTCTACCGGCTCGACGCGGACATGCGCCCGGTGTCCAGGGGCGGGGAGTACCTCGACCCGGAGGCCGCCAAGGAGTCGATCGAGGCGGTCAAGAACCAGGGGCGCTAAGTCAGGCGCCCTCCGGCATCTCCTGCGGGAGCTGGCCGGTGACCAGGTAGACGACGCGGCGGGCCACCGACACGGCGTGGTCGGCGAACCGCTCGTAGTAGCGACCGATCGAGGTCACGTCCACGGCCTGTTCGACGCCGAAGGGCGAGCTCTTGTCGAGCAGCTCGGTGAACAGCGCGCGGTGCAGCTTGTCCATCTCGTCGTCGTCGCGTTCGAGCTCGAGGGCGGCCACGACGTCCTGCCGGGCGATCACGCTGCCGGCCTTGGCGACCAGCCGCTCGGCGATCTGGCTCATCTCGACGACGGTGGAGCGCAGCTCGGGCGGGACCGCGGACTCCGGGTAGCGCCGGCGGGCGACCCGGGCGACGTGCCGGGCCAGGTCGCCCATCCGCTCGAGGTCGCCACTCATCCGCAGGGTGGTGACGATCGTCCGGAGGTCGCTGGCGACCGGCTGCTGGCGGGCGAGCAGGTCGAAGGACCTGCGGTCCAGATCGTCCCTCAACGCGTCGACCGCGTCGTCGGCGGCGATGACGCTCTCGGCGAGGGTCAGGTCGGCATCCAGCAGGGAGGTCGAGGCCCGGCTCATGGCCGAGCCGACCAGCCTGGTCATCTCGACCAGCTGGTCGGTGAGGGCGTGCAGCTCCTCGCGATAGGCGTCGCGCATGGGCGCCACCGTCGCACCCCCGCATGAACGAGCGCTGGCCCGGAGGTGAACAGTCGCCGAACCCGACCGGAGCAGCGGTCTCGCGGTCGGGGTCGGGTCTTGCGGGCACCTACGATCAGCCGTGTGGACGCGCTGCTCGCAGGGCTGGCCGGTGTGGTCGGCATCCTGATCGGCGCGACCGCCGTGCTGGCCTTCCGGGTCAGCGAGCGCGAGCAGAAGTCCCCGCCCCTGACGGAGCGACCCGGTCTGCTGCCGGCCGGCGTCGCCGACGTACTCGCCGTGCTCCGGTCGTCGGCGGTCGTCCTGGACGGCGAGGACCGCGTCGTCCGCGCCAGCCCCGCCGCCTACTCCTTCGGCATCGTGCGCTCGGAAAGCCTGGTGTCCGACGACCTGCTCGACCTGGCCCGCCGGGTCCGCCGCGACGGCGAGATCCGCGAGGCCGAGCTCGAGCTGTCGCGCGGACCCATCGGCACCTCGACGCAGGCGGTCTTCGCCCGGGTGGCACCGCTGGGCTCGTCGCTCGTCCTGCTGCTGGTCGAGGACCACACGGAGGCTCGCCGCGTCGACGCGGTCCGCCGGGACTTCGTGGCCAACGTGAGTCATGAGCTCAAGACCCCGGTGGGTGCGATGGCGCTCCTCGCCGAGGCCCTGCTCGACGCGGCCGACGACCCCGAGGCGGTACGCCGGTTCGCCGGCCGGATGCAGCACGAGACCGACCGCCTCTCCCGGCTCGTGCAGGACGTCATCGAGCTGTCGCGGCTGCAGGGTCACGACCCGCTGGGCTCGCCGGCGCTCGTCCAGCTGGACAGCGTGGTCGCCGAGGCCGTCGACCGGGCCCGGCTGACCGCGGAGGCGCGGCAGATCTCGCTCGTCTGCGGTGGCGCCCACGGCCTCGCCGTCATGGGCGACCCGCGCCAGCTCGCGACGGCGCTGGGCAACCTCGTGGACAACGCCGCCCGGTACGGCCCGGTCGGCAGCCGCGTGGCGATCTCGACCGGTCTGGTCGAGGAGCCCGGTGGGCGGGTCGCGGAGATCAGCGTCACCGACGAGGGACCGGGGATCGCCGAGGCGGAGCGCGACCGGATCTTCGAGCGGTTCTACCGCACCGACGCGGCGCGCTCCCGGCAGACCGGCGGGACCGGGCTCGGCCTGTCCATCGTCAAGCACGTCGCCGCCGGTCACGGTGGCGAGGCGACCGTGTGGAGCGCGGAGGGGACCGGCTCCACCTTCACCCTGCGGCTGCCGGCCGCACCCGCGCACCACATCCCGGAGGACCGCTCGTGACCCGCATCCTGGTCGTCGAGGACGAGGAGTCGTTCCGTGACGCCCTCTCCTACATGCTCAGCAAGGAAGGGTTCGAGGTCCGGCTGGCCGACTCCGGCCCGGCCGCCCTCGAGTCCTTCGACCGGCACGGGGCGGACCTGGTGCTGCTCGACCTGATGCTGCCCGGCCTGTCCGGCACCGAGGTGTGCCGCGCGCTGAGGGCTCGCTCGTCCGTCCCGGTGATCATGCTCACCGCCAAGGACGGCGAGGTCGACAAGGTGGTCGGCCTCGAGCTGGGCGCGGACGACTACGTCACCAAGCCGTACTCCGCCCGCGAGCTGCTCGCGCGGATCAAGGCGGTGCTGCGCCGTCACGGGGAGCCGGAGGACCTCGCGCCGGCCACCGTCGAGGCCGGTCCGGTCCGGCTCGACGTGGACCGGCACGTGGTGAGCGTGGCCGGAGCGGAGGTGCCGATGCCGCTCAAGGAGTTCGAGCTGCTCGAGCTGCTCCTGCGCAACGCCGGGCGGGTGCTCACCCGGGGACAGCTGATCGACCGGGTCTGGGGGTCGGACTACGTCGGGGACACCAAGACGCTCGACGTCCACGTCAAGCGGCTGCGCGCCAAGGTGGAGCCGGACCCCGCGACGCCGCGGCACATCGTGACCGTGCGAGGTCTGGGCTACAAGTTCGAGCCGTGAGCCGACACCGCCTGAGCCGACAGACCTACTCGGACGGCGTCTCCGACGGCGAGCCGGTCGAGGTCGGCAGCAGCGGGGTGAAGGTCGGCGTCGGCGACGGTGTGAGCGACGCGTAGTCGCCGGTGGCCGGCACCACGACGGTGCGCAGCGTCACCGGCTCGGCCCGGGAGAAGCTGATCTTCAGCTCGACCGTCTGGCCCGGCTCCGCGCCGAGCGAGGAGATGGTGGCCGTCGTGGGGGTGTCGGCGCCGAGCGTCAGCGCGCCGCCCGCGGGCAGCGCGTCGTCGCCGTCGATCTCCACGCCGCCCGCCGGCGACGTGATGGCGGTGAGCCGGTCGTCGCGGTCGCCGCGGTTCGCGATCGTGAGGGTGATGAGGCCGCTGTCCGCTCCCTCGGCCGCCACGACGAGTGCATTGAGCACCCGGATGTCGCCGGACTCGGCGAGGATGCCGTCGGACGGCGCATAGGGCTGGACGGACGTCGCGTCGAAGCCGCTCGAGCAGCTGCCCAGCAAGGTCGCCGCAGTAACGGCCGCGGCAATGGTGGTGACGACGGTCACCGGGCGGGGTCCAGGGGTGCGCTCCACGGCGGACAGCGTAGCGACGTGGTCTCAGCCGAGGTCGGAGCCTCGCGCCACCACCAGGACGACGGCGACGGCGGCAGTGGCCACGGCCAGCAGGAACGGTTCCCGGCCATGCCGACCATGCCGACCGCGCAGCCCGACGGTGGCTGCCCCGCCGGCGGTGACGCCCGCAACGGCCAGGCCCGCCCACGCCCACCACGGCGTCGGGCCGGCCGGTCCGAGCACGACGAGCGTCGTCGCGGCCAGCAGCAGCGCGGCGCCGGAGACGGCGGCGCGCCGTGGACCCAGCCGCTGGGGCAGTCCCTGGACACCGGCGGCCAGGTCGTCCGCGATGTCCGGCACGACGTTGAGGAAGTGGGCTCCGACGCCGAGCAGGGCGCCCGTGGCGAGGGCCCACGGCTGCGGCCAGTGGTGACCCGGTGCGCCGAGGGTGAGGAAGGCGGTCAGCAGCGCGAAGCTCAGCGCGAAGGGCAGCCAGGAGGCCCGGGTGCGCTTCAGCCCGAGGTTGTAGGCCCAGCCGCCGCCCACCGCCACCAGGTGCACCGCCCCGGCGGCCCAGCCGCTCGCGAACGACAGCGGCACGCACGCCACCGCCGCGACCCCGCAGGCCGCCGCGACGGTCTGAGGCGCCAGCCGGCCGTCGGCGACCGGCTTGTCGTGCCGACCGGCGCGCTCGTCGCGCGCACGGTCGAGCAGGTCGTTGGACCAGCCGATGGACAGCTGGCCGGCGAGCACCGCGGCTCCCGTCAGCAGGGCGCCGCCCGGCGCCCGGCCGAGCGCGGCAGAGACGGCGACCGAGAACGCGGTCACCGCAGCGGACGGCAGCGGGTGACTGGCCCCGACCAGGGCGCCGACCGAGTCGGCGACGGCGCGCCCGCGGCCCGCCGTCGGGGTGGTCACGACCGTCAGTATGGCAGCGGGAATGCATGGCGGACCCGGCTGTGTCAAGACCCGTCAGGGGCGCTGACCTGGGCAAACGGCCGAGCGATCGGCCGGAGTGATGTCGGTCACCGTGTTATCCTGGGTGCCGCGAAAGGGGTTTGACACATATGACGTTCAAGGTCGGCGAGACGGTCGTCTATCCCCACCACGGGGCGGCACTCATCGAGTCCATCGAGACTCGGCAGATCAAGGGTGAAGACAAGCTCTACCTGGTCCTGAAGGTCGCTCAGGGCGACCTGACCGTCCGGGTCCCGGCCGAGAACTGCGACCTGGTGGGCGTCCGTGACGTCGTCGGCCAGGAGGGTCTCGACAAGGTCTTCGAGGTGCTGCGCGCGCCGCACACCGAGGAGCCCACGAACTGGTCCCGCCGCTACAAGGCCAACCTCGAGAAGCTCGCATCCGGTGACGTGATCAAGGTCGCCGAGGTCGTCCGCGACCTCTGGCGCCGCGACAAGGACCGCGGCCTGTCGGCCGGCGAGAAGCGCATGCTGGCCAAGGCCCGCCAGATCCTGGTGAGCGAGCTCGCACTGGCCGAGCACACCAACGAGGACAAGGCCGAGGCCATCCTGGACGAGGTCCTCGCCTCCTGACGGGGCCCGACCCCGAGCACGACACCCGCGCCGCCGACCCTGAGGGTCGGCGGCGCGAGTCGTCTCGGGCGACCTGCCTACTAAGGTCGGCGGCGTGATGGCTCCTCGGCTGACCCGCGTCCCGAACGCGGTCGTCGAGCTGTTGCGGCTGTGCGTCGTCGTCTTCTTCGCCGGAGTCGGCTTCTACGTCGCGGACGCCGTCGACGAGAGCGGTGAGCCGGTCCTCGGCGCCTTCAGCCTCTTGGCCCTGGGCATCATCCTGGGCTCTGCCCTGGGTTACGTCATCGGCGGCGTCATGGGTCGCGGCACCCTGACGGCGGTCCGGGCGGCCGAGGTCGGCCTGCGTGACACCCCCGCCGAGCAGATCGTGGCTGGGGTCGTCGGCGCCGTGATCGGCGTGGTTGTCGCCGCCGGGGTGACGTGGCCGGTGTTCCTGGTCAACCGGCCGCTCCTGACCTTCCCGGTCTTCGCCTTCGTCGTGGTCACCAGCGGCCTGCTCGGCTACCGACTCGGGACGAGCAAGCGCGACGCGGTCCTGGGCATGTTCGGAGCCCAGGTGGGGTTGTCGTCCCGCCGGGTGCCGCTGGTCGCCATGCCCAGGGTGCTCGACACCTCGGTGGCGATCGACGGCCGGATCATCGACGTCGCCCGCGCGGGCTTCGTGCACGGCCAGATGCTGGTGCCCAACCCGGTCCTCGCCGAGCTGCAGGGGCTGGCGGACGCGGGTGACGACACCCGCCGGGCCAAGGGGCGGCGCGGGCTCGAGGTCCTCGACGTCCTCCGGCGCGAGCCGGGGGTCGACGTGGAGGTGCTCGACGAGGACGTCCCCGACGTCGCCGAGGTCGACGCCAAGCTGGTGCGGATCTGCCTCGACCGCGACGCCGCGCTGCTCACGCTGGACACCAACCTGGCCCGGGTTGCCTCCCTGGCGGGCGTCCGGGTGATGAACCTGCACGCCCTGGCGCTGGCCCTGCGACCACCGGTCGGCGCCGGCGACGAGGTGTCGGTGCTGCTGATCAAGCCGGGCAAGGAGCCAGGCCAGGCTGTCGGCTATCTCGACGACGGCACCATGGTCGTCGTCGAGCAGTCCCGGCAGTCGGTGGGCCACGAGGTGTCCGTCCGGGTCACCAGCGTCCTCACCACGGCGAACGGCCGGATGGTGTTCGCCCGGCCGACCGCGCACTCGACAGGTGACCGGGAGCCGTGACCGGACCCACCCCGGCCGGCTCCGCGGCGGCGATCATCGCGGGCGCCGGACGCGGGGAGCGGCTCGGTGCCGGCGGGCCCAAGGCGTTGCGCAGCCTGGGCGGGGTGCCGATGCTGGTGCACGCCGTCCGGGCGCTGTCGGCCGCGTCCTCCGTCGGGCACGTCGTGGTGGCCGCGCCCCCCGCGGATGTCGAACGTACGCAGGCATTGCTCGTCGGCCAGCACCCCGGCGCCACGCTGCGCGTCGTCCCGGGAGGGGCCACCCGCCACGAGTCGGTGGCGGCGGCGCTGGCAGCCGTCCCGACCAGCGTCACCGTCGTGCTGGTCCACGACGCGGCCCGCGCGCTCGCACCTGGCACGCTGGCCGACGCCGTGGCGGCTGCCGTGACAGCGGGCGCGGAGGCCGTCGTGCCCGGGCTCGCGGTGACGGACACCGTCAAGCAGGTGTCCGGGGACGTCGTGGTCGCCACCCTGGACCGCACGGAGCTGCGTGCCGTCCAGACGCCGCAAGGATTCCGCCGCGAGACGCTGGAGCGGGCCCATCGCGAAGTGTCCGGGGGCACCGGTCCGGCGGCGACCGACGACGCGGGGCTGGTCGAGCGGCTCGGGCTGCCGGTGGTGGTCGTCCCAGGCGACGACGATGCGTTCAAGGTCACCCGGCCCCTGGACCTGCTGCTCGCCGAGGCCGTGCTCGCGAACCGCAAGCCGCGGGCGGACCCGGATGACTGAGCCGATGCTGCCGCTGGTCGGGCTCGGGGTGGACGTCCACCCGCTCGAGCCAGGCCGGCCGATGCACATGGCCGGGCTGCACTTCCCCGACGAGCCGGCCGGCTGCTCGGGTCACTCGGACGGTGACGTCGCGGCGCACGCGGCCTGCGACGCCCTGCTGTCGGCGGCGTCGCTCGGGGACCTGGGCTCACAGTTCGGCACCGCCGAGCCGGAGTGGGCCGGTGCCGCGGGTGGTGCGATGCTGGCCGAGACGGCGCGGCGCGTCCGGGCCGCCGGCTTCGAGATCGGCAACGTCGCGATCCAGGTCGTCGGGGACCGGCCCCGGATCGGTCCGCGCCGCGACGAGGCCCAGCGCGTGCTCTCCGACGCCGTGGGCGCACCTGTCTCGGTGAGCGGATCCACCACCGAGGGGCTGGGGCTGACCGGCCGCGGCGAAGGCGTCGCCGCGATCGCCACGGCATTGGTCGTGCGCGTCGCCCGTTAGCCTTGCCCGGTGAGCATCCGCCTGTACGACACCGCGACGCGCGAGGTCCGCGACTTCGTGCCGCTTGTCGAGGGCACGGTCGGGATCTACCACTGCGGGCTGACCGTGCAGGGCGCTCCGCACATCGGGCACATCCGCAAGGAGATCGTCTTCGACGTCCTGCGCCGCTGGATGGAGCGGTCCGGGCTCCAGGTCACGGTCGTCGCCAACGTGACCGACATCGACGACAAGATCCTGGTGAAGGCGGACGAGGCCGGAATCCCCTGGTGGGCGCTGGCCTACGCCAACGAGCGCGCGCTGCACGCCGCCTACGACGTGCTGGGCTGCGAGCCGCCGACCTACGAGCCGCGCGCGACCGGACACGTGACCGAGATGGTCGAGCTGATGACCGAGCTCGTCGAGGCGGGCCACGCCTACCCGGCAGCCGACGGCTCGGGTGACGTCTACTTCGACGTGCGGTCGTGGCCGCACTACGGCGAGCTGTCGAACCAGCGGATCCAGGACATGGAGGCGGCGGCGGACGCCGACCCGAGGGGCAAGCGTGACCCGCGGGACTTCGCGCTGTGGAAGGGGCACAAGGAGGGCGAGCCGTCGACGGCCTCCTGGCCCACGCCGTACGGCCGCGGCCGGCCCGGCTGGCACCTCGAGTGCTCGGCGATGGTCGGCAAGTACCTCGGGCCGGAGTTCGACATCCACGGCGGCGGGCTGGACCTTCGCTTCCCGCACCACGAGAACGAGCTGGCCCAGTCCCGGGCGGCCGGGCGGCCGTTCGCCCGGTTCTGGATGCACAACGCGATGCTCAACCTCGGCGGCTCGAAGATGAGCAAGTCGGTCGGCAACACCTTGCTGGTCTCCGAGGTGGTCAAGCGGGTCCGGCCGGTCGAGCTGCGCTACTACCTGGTCGCGTCCCACTACCGCTCGGTCGTGGAGTTCTCGTTCGAGGCGCTGGAGGAGGCCGCGGCGGGGTACCAGCGGATCGAGAACTTCGTGCTGCGCGCGGCCCGGCTGCTCGACGACGGCGCCGGATCGCCCGCGGGGATCGACTGCGCGGAGTTCGTCGAGGCCATGGACGACGACCTCTCGGTGCCCGCGGCACTGGCAGCGCTGCAGGGCGTGGTCAGGGAGGGCAACAAGCTGCTCGCTGACGGGCCCTCGGCGGCTCTTCGCGGCAACCTGGCCTCCGTACGCTCGATGCTGGACGTCCTCGGTCTCGACCCGCTCTCTGCGCACTGGGCCGGAGCCGGTGGCGACGGGGACCTGCACGACGTCGTCGACCGGCTGGTCGCCGTCACCCTCGCCGAGCGGGCCGAGGCGCGGTCCCGCAAGGACTACGCGACGTCCGACCGGATCCGCGACGCCCTCACCGAGGCTGGTGTGGCCGTCGAGGACACCCCCGCCGGCCCCAGCTGGTCCCTCGTGGACCGGAAGGACACCCCCTGATGGCCGGCAACAGCGAGCGCAAGGGCGCCAAGCGCAACGTGGGGTCGAAGAAGGGGCAACAGGTCGGGTCCGGCGGGCAGCGTCGACGTGCGCTCAAGGGCAAGGGCCCGACGCCGAAGGCCGCCGACCGTCCGAGCCACCCGGCGCACCGCAAGGCACGGTCCGCCGCCAAGCGGGCGGGGGGATCCGGGCGCGGTGGGACGCGGTCCGCGGCCTCCGCACGGTCCCGCGAGGGTGCGACCGGCCCGGAGTGGGTCGCGGGGCGCAACCCGGTGGTCGAGGCGCTGCGCGCGCAGGTGCCGGCCACCGCGCTGTACGTCGCCGAGCGGATCGACGGCGACGACCGGGTGCGCGAGTCGCTCAAGGCCGCGTCGCAGCAGGGCATCCCGCTGATGGAGGCCAGCCGGACCGAGCTCGACCGGCTGGCGACGGGAGCCCATCACCAGGGCCTCGTGCTGCAGGTCCCGCCGTACGACTACGCGCACCCGGACGACCTGCTCGGACGGGCCGGCGACGACGGCAGTCCGCTGCTGCTCGTGGCACTGGACGGCGTGACCGACCCGCGCAACCTCGGCGCCGTGCTGCGGTCGGCCGCGGCTTTCGGCGCGCACGGCGTCGTCGTGCCGACCCGGCGGGCCGCCGGCGTCACGGCGACCGCGTGGAAGGTGTCGGCCGGGGCAGCCGCTCGGGTCCCGGTCGCCCGGGCGACCAACCTGACCCGCGCGTTGCAGGCCTACCGCGACGCCGGCTGTGTCGTGGTCGGCCTCGACGGCGGCTCGACGACCGACCTGGCCGACGTCGACCGGCTCGCCGAACCGCTCGTGCTGGTGGTCGGCTCCGAGGGCAAGGGCCTGTCCCGGCTGGTGCGCGAGACCTGCGACGTGGTGGCGGGCATCCCGATCGGGTCGGCCGCGGAGTCGCTGAACGCGGGCGTGGCGGCGGGTATCGCGTTGTATGTCGCCGCGCGACGACGGAGCGAGGGACGAGCGTAGGCGGAGCAGGCCAATGAATCTGCCGCGCGACGACGGAGCGAGGGACGAGCGTAGGCCGAGCAGGCGAAGGGCACGGTGTCGCGGCGCAGAGCCTGACCAGACTTCTTGACCCTGACGTGACGTGAGGTCTTAGCGTCGCGTCCATGGACGAGCAGACCTACACGGTGGGGCAGGTGGCCCGGCTGGCCGGCGTCACGGTGCGGACGCTGCACCACTACGACGAGATCGGCCTGCTGCCGCCCAGCGGCCGGGCCGCGAACGGCTACCGCACCTACACCGCAGTGGACGTCGGACGGCTCCAGCGGGTGCTCGCCTGGCGCGAGCTGGGCTTCGACCTCGAGCAGGTCGCCGAGCTCGTCGCCACCGACGGGTCGCCCGGCGCCGCCACCGAGCAGCTGCGCCGGCAGCAGGCACTGCTGTCGGAGCGCATCGAGCGGCTGCAGGCGGTCGCCGAGACAGTCCGCAAGACACTGGAGGCACACAGCATGGGCATCAACCTGACACCGGCAGAGATGCTCGAGGTGTTCGGCGAGCACGACCCTGGCGAGCACGCCGTCGAGGCCGAGCAGCGGTGGGGCGGGACCGACGCCTACCGGGAGTCGCAGCGCCGGACCTCGACGTACACCAAGGACGACTGGTTGCGGGTCCGGCAGGAGGGCGAGGCCGTCAATGCGGCGTTCGTCGCGGCGATGCAGGCCGGGCACCCAGCGGACTCGCCGGAGGCGGCGGCTGCTGCAACAGCCCACAGCGAGCAGATCAGCCGTTGGTTCTACGACGTGACACCCGAGATCCACCAGGGCGTGGCCGAGATGTACGTCGCCGACCCGCGGTTCACGGCGACGTACGAGGACCTTGCCCCCGGCCTCGCCGCATACGTGAGCGAGTCGATCCAGGCGCTGTACCGCTAGCTGCCTTCGGCTGGGCCGTCCAGCTCCTGGGTGGGGCTGCCGATGCGCGAGCCGAGCACGGCCTGCTCGTCCGGCTTGTGGGAGAGCACCTCCTCGACGTACGCCCGGACGGCCGGGAGCAGGCCG
>DASVED010000352.1:0-2475 GCA_036380775.1 Actinomycetes bacterium | reverse complement strand
ACCAGCGCCAGCACCGGCCGGTGCCCCTTCACCACCATGTCGTCGAAGAAGGGCGCGTCGCGCACCAGCCGGGCCCGCCCGTTGATGCGCAGCGTGTCCGGCCGCCCGGGCACGACGAAGATCAGCCCGACGTGCGGGTTCGACAGCACGTTGTGCCAGCCGTCGGCGCGACGGTTGCCCGGTCGCTCCGGGATCGCAATGGTGCGGTCGTCCAGCACGCGGGCGAAGCCTGCCGGGTCGCCCTTCGGTGACACGTCGCACGTGCCGTCGGCGGCTGCCGTCGCGACGAGGCAGAACGGCGAGGCGGCCAGCCAGGCCCGGTCCAGCTCGTGCAGCCGGTCACGGTCCTTCGCCATGACGCGCGCGGCCGGCTCGCCCAGCAGGTCGCGCAGCTCGGCCGGCGTGGTGATCTCGGACCAGGTGGCGGTGTCCACGCCGGCCATCCTTGCGTACGCGGGTCTGCTACTGCTCGCCCTCCACGGCGCGGGCCTCTGCCCCCTGCTCGTCCGTGTACCCCCGGTCGTCACCGGTGACCCGGCCGACGTAGTCCGCGTCCGCGTCGGGCTCGACCTGGTCCTCGTTGGGCGCCACGTCGGTCTCGGCGGTGTCGTCCGCAGCCGGCTCGCTGAAGGACTCGCTCACGCTGTGTCTCCTGACTGCTGGAGGTCGGGACACTGCAACACTTGCCCGGTGAGGGACTTCCGACACCTGCACAGCGGCAAGGTCCGCGACCTCTACGAGAGCCCCGACGGGCTGCTCCTGATGGTCGCCAGCGACCGGATCTCCGCCTACGACGTGGTGCTGCCGACACCGATCCCGGACAAGGGCCGGGTCCTCACCCAGCTCTCGCTGTGGTGGTTCGAGCGGCTCGCCGACCTGGTGCCCAACCACGTGGTGTCGACCGACGTGCCCGCGGAGGTCGAGGGACGCGCGGTCATGTGCCGGCGCCTCACGATGTTCCCGGTCGAGTGCGTGGCGCGGGGCTACCTGGCCGGCTCAGGCCTGGCCGACTACCTCGCGTCCGGGTCGGTCTGCGGCGTTCCGCTGCCGGCCGGGCTGGAGGACGGGTCGCGGTTGCCGGAGGCCGTGTTCACGCCCGCGACCAAGGCGGCGATGGGCGAGCACGACCAGAACGTGACGTACGACGATGTCGTGGCCGTCGTCGGGGCAGACGATGCGGCCGAGCTGCGGCGGGTCACGCTGGCCGTCTACGCCCTCGCTCACGACATCGCCAGGGAGCGGGGCATCGTGCTCGCTGACACCAAGCTGGAGCTCGGCCGCGACAGCGACGGCTCAATCCTGCTGGCCGACGAGGTGCTGACACCGGACTCCTCGCGCTTCTGGCCGGCCGAGTCGTGGCAGCCGGGACGGTCGCAGCCGTCGTACGACAAGCAGTACGTGCGCGACTGGCTCACCTCGCCCGCCTCGGGGTGGGACCGTCACTCCGGGGAGCCGCCGCCGCCGCTGCCGGACGAGGTCGTGGAGCGCACCCGCGCGAAGTATGTTGAGGCCTACGAGAGGCTGACCGGTCGGCGCTTCGCATGACCTCCTAGGGTGACGGTCATGACCGGCAACTCTGGCAACGTCTGGCTGCTCACCGGCGGCGCCGGGTACATCGGCGCGCACATCGCCCGTGCCTTCATCGACCGCGGCCTGCGCGTCGTCGTGCTCGACGACCTGTCGGCCGGCATCCGCGACAACGTTCCCTCAGACGTCCCCTTCGCGCACGCGAGGGTGCAGGACGCTGACGCGGTGCGCGCCCTCTGCCGCGAGCACGGCGTGACGGGGTTGCTGCACCTCGCCGCCAAGAAGGCGGTCGGCGAGTCGGTCGAGAAGCCCCTGCTCTACTGGGACGAGAACGTCGGCGGCATGACAACGCTGCTCGAGGCTTGCCGTGCCGAGGGAGTAGATCGCTTCCTGTTCTCCTCGAGCGCAGCCGTCTACGGCAACCCGCCGGTCGACTTCGTGACGGAGGAGACGCCGCCGGCTCCGATGAGCCCGTACGGCGAGACCAAGCTCGCCGGCGAGTGGATGCTGCGCGCGCTGGGCGCGGCCGACCCCGCGCTGCGGTGGGCCGCGCTGCGCTACTTCAACGTCGCCGGGACAGGCTCGCCCGAGCTTGCCGATCGCAGCGTGGCCAACCTCATCCCGATGACCTTCGACGCGCTCTCGGCCGGCCGCAACCCACAGCTGTTCGGTGACGACTACGACACCCGCGACGGCTCGTGCGTCCGCGACTACATCCACGTCGTCGACCTCGCCGACGCGCACGCGGCTGCGGCCGCGCGTCTCGACGACGGCCCCCTCGGCGAGGTCTACAACGTGGGGCGAGGTGAGGGCGTCACCGTCAAGGAGGTCTTCGAGAGGGTGCGCGAGGTGACCGGCATCGACTTCGCGGTCGATGTCGTGGCGCGCCGAGCCGGGGACCCCGCGGCGTATTTCGCCGACGCATCGAAGATCGGCGACCAGCTCGGC
>DASVED010000351.1:0-8799 GCA_036380775.1 Actinomycetes bacterium | reverse complement strand
CGCACCACAACGAGGTCGCGCCGCAGACGATCGAGGCGGTGCTCACCCAGGCCGCGGACGCCTGCTCGGGCGGCCGGCCGGGCGCGCGAAGGGAAAGCCTGGAGGCGTACGTCAAGCGCCTCGAACGGATCGAGGAGATCGCCGCCTCGAAGGTGGGCGTGGACAAGGTCTTCGCGATGCAGGCCGGTCGCGAGGTGCGGGTGATGGTGCTGCCCGACGTCGTGGACGACATCGCGGCGCAGGTGCTCGCACGCGAGATCGCCAAGCAGGTCGAGACCGAGCTGACCTACCCGGGGCAGATCCGCGTGACCGTCGTGCGCGAGTCGCGCGCCACGGAGGTGGCACGCTGACCCGCCGCTAGGGTCGGTGCGTGCGCCGCATCCTCTCCTCGTTCTTCGGCCGTACGTCGGTGCCGAGCCCGCCGGGACCCACTCCCGTCGTGCCGCGGCCGGGGAAGCCGGCGCCCTCGGCGCGCCGGGTGCTGGAGTACACGCCCGACCTGGACGGCGACGCCGACCCGGGCGAGGTGGTGTGGGGCTGGGTCGCCTATGAGGACGACCCGGCACAGGGCAAGGACCGCCCGGTGCTCGTCGTCGGGCACGACGGCGAGAGCGTCGGCGCCAGTGGTCCCGGCGGCATCGTGCTCGCCCTGATGCTGTCCAGCCAGGACTACCACGAGAGCGACCCGGCCTGGCTGCCGCTCGGGCCGGGTGCATGGGACGGCGAGGGCCGGCCGAGCTGGGTCCGGCTGGACCGGGTGCTCGAGATGCCGGCCGACGGCATCCGACGCGAAGGGGCGATCCTCGACCAGGCACGGTTCGACCGGGTGGCCGCCGCCCTGCGCGCCGACCACGGCTGGCACTGACCCGGTCAGGGCGTGTGGCTGTAGTCCTGGATGATCTGCGCCGGGGCGACACCGCCCGCGGCCTTGGTGGTCCCGTGGCGCTCGAGGTAGACCGCCAGTCGTGACAGAGTGAAGTTGACGCCGATGTACATCGCGGCGGTGACGATGAACAGCGAGAAGATGTACTTGCTGCCGAAGAAGTCGCGCAGCTCGCGGTTGATCCGCAACAGCTCGACGTAGCCCACGATGTAGCCGAGCGACGTGTCCTTGAGCAGGACGACGATCTGGCTCACCAATGACGGCAGCATCCGCCGCACCGCCTGAGGCAGCAGGATGATCCGCAGTGCCTGCCCGGGCGTCAGTCCCACGGCCAGGGCCGCCTCGCGCTGTCCACCGGGCAGCGAGGTGAGGCCGGCCCGCAGGATCTCGGCGTTGACCGCCGTGTTGTAGAGCACCAGCCCGAAGACCACCGCTCGGAAGATGGAAAAGTCGAGGGCCAGCGCCGCGAAGAACATCATCAGCACCACGGGCAGGCCACGGAACAGCTCGATCCACACCGCAGCCACGAGGCGCAACCAGCGGCGCTCGGACATCCGGGCGACGGCCAGCAGGCCGCCGGCCACCAACGAGATCACCGCGGCGAGGCCGGCGGCGCGCAGGGTCGCGAGGAGGCCTCGCCGCAGCAGCGCCTCCCAGGTCTCCGTGTCCTCGGTGAAGATGTCCCAGCGCTCCGCGTCGAAGATGCCGTTCTGGGCGAGACGCAGCCCCGCCAGCCCGAGCAGGGCGAGCAGGGCGACACCGGCCACGACCGACCAGATCAGGGTGCGGCGCCGGGCCTGCGGCCCTGGTTCGTCGAACAGCACGATGCTCATCGGGCGAACGCCACCCTCCGCTCGAGCCGGCCGGCCAGGATGCCGGCGGGGATCGTGATCGCGAGGTAGCACACGGCGATGCCGAGCAGCATCGTGATGATGTCGGCCGGGTAGCGGTTGGCCAGCCGGACCCCCACGGCCATCAGCTCCGTGACGAAGAAGCCGACGGCCACCGAGGTGTTCTTCGTCAGCGCGATGAAGATGTTGATCAGCGGCGGGACGACGCTGCGCAGGGCCTGCGGTAGGACCACCTGGCTCATCGTCTGGGTGAAGGTGAGGCCGATCGCGCGGGCCGCCTCGGCCTGCCCCACCCCGACACTGTTCACGCCGGACCGGACAGCCTCGCAGACGAAGGCGGCGGTGTAGAGGGAGAGGGCGACGTACGCCGACGTCTCGAAAGGCAGCTTGATGTCGATCTGAGGGGCGACGAACACGAAGAAGAAGAAGACCAGTGTCAACGGGGTGTTGCGCACCAGCTCCACGTAGACCGTGCCGAACCCGCGCAGCGTCGGGACCGGTGACACTCGGCACGCACCGAGGAGAGTGCCGAGGGCGAGCGCGACGGCGGCCGACACGAGGGTCAACCGCAGCGTGGTCAGGAAGCCATCTCGCAGCAGCGGAAGGTTGTCGAGCAGCGCGTCCACGCCCTCACCTCCTCGTCAGGTCCGGTGCCGACCGACCGGTGGGCCGCTGCACGTGCGGCGACCCACCGGTCGGGGGCGTGTCGAGCTCAGTAGCGGTCGACGGCCGGCGGCTCCGGGGTGTCCAGCACCACGCCGGCCGTGGCCTCCCAGGCGTCGGCCCACGAGCCGTCCTCGTAGGACTCCTCGAGCACGTCGTTGATGAAGTTGCGGAACTTCGTGTCGCCCTTCTTCAGACCGATGCCGTACGGCTCCTCGGTGAACGTCTCGCCGGCGAGCTTGAACTCGCCCTCGTTCTGCTCCACGAAGCCGGCCAGGATGACGTTGTCGGTCGTGATCGCGTCGACCTGGTCGTTGCGCAGCGGCTCGAGGCAGTTGCTGTAGGCGTCGGTGAGCTCGAGCTCCACGTCGGGGTAGTTCTCCTCGATGTTCGCCGCGGGTGTCGACCCCTCGACGCTGCACACCGTCTTGCCGGCCAGGTCGTCCGGACCGTTGATGTCGGTGTTGTCCTCCTTGACCAGGATGGTCTGGCCGGCGACGAAGTACGGACCGGCGAAGTCCACGATCGCCTTGCGCTCGTCGTTGATGGTGTACGTGGCGACGACGATGTCGACCTTCCCGTCCTGGATGAACGGCTCACGGTTGGCCGACACGGTCTCGACCCACTTGATCTTGTCCGGCTCGATGCCGAGCTTCGCCGCGATGATCTTGCCGATCTCCACGTCGAAGCCCTCGGGCTCGCCGCTCGGGCCGCGCAGGCCGAACAGCGGCTGGTCGAACTTGGTGCCGATCGTGATCGAGCCCTTGTCGGCGAGCTTGGCCATCGTCGTGCCGGCGGCGAACTCGGCGTCGCTCTCGACGTCGGTCGTCGCGTCGTCGTCACCGCCGCAGGCGCTGAGGGCGAGGGCGAGGGCGGCCGCGGTGACGAGCGCCCGGTGTCGTACGGACATGGTGTTGTCCTTCCCGTGGGATAGGTCAGTGGCTGAGGATCTTGGACAGGAAGTCCTTGCCGCGCTCGCTCTGCGGCGAGCTGAAAAAGGTCTCGGGGTCTGCCTCCTCCACGATGCGTCCGTGGTCCATGAAGACGACCCGGTCGGCCGCCCGGCGGGCGAACCCCATCTCATGGGTGATGACCACCATCGTCATGCCGTCGCGCGCCAGCCGGATCATCACCTCCAGCACCTCGTTGATCATCTCCGGGTCGAGCGCGGACGTCGGCTCGTCGAACAGGATGACCTTCGGGTCCATCGCCAGTGATCTCGCGATCGCGACGCGCTGCTGCTGACCCCCGGAGAGCTGCGCCGGCATCTTGTCGGCCTGCTCGGCGATGCCGACGAGCTCGAGCAGCTCGCGTCCCCGCTGTTCGGCTGCCTTCTTGTCGAGGCCGCGGACCTTCATCGGGCCGAGCGTCACGTTCTGCAGGACCGTCTTGTGGGCGAAGAGGTTGAACGACTGGAACACCATGCCGACCTCGGAACGCAGGCGCGCGAGCTCCTTGCCCTCGGCGGGGAGCGGCCGCCCGTCGAGGGTGATGGTTCCGGAGTCGATGGGCTCGAGCCGGTTGATCGTCCGGCACAGGGTGGACTTCCCGGAGCCGGACGGTCCGAGGACCACGACAACCTCACCGCTGTGGACCGTGAGATCGATGTCCCGCAGCACGTGCAGGTCCCCGAAGTGCTTGTTCACCTGCTCCATGACGACCAGCGGCTTGCCGGTTGGGCGCCGGTCGGCCCGCGCCGGGCGGCTGCTGCTGGGCTCACCCTCAGGCACGGCCGTCATGCCGAGGCAACCTAGCGGGACATGGCGGGCAAAGCCACAGTGCGCCGCCGGAACCCCCTCGACCGTTACCGAACCGAGCGATTCCGGCTGCGGACCGGCCGGCCGTACGCTGTGAACCGTCATGCGCAGCTACGAGGTGCGCACCTACGGGTGCCAGATGAACGTCCACGACTCCGAGCGGCTCTCGGGCCTGCTGGAGGGCGCCGGATACGTCCGGGCAGCGCAGGGCCAGCCCGCCGACGTCGTGGTGTTCAACACCTGCGCCGTGCGCGAGAACGCCGACAACCGGCTCTACGGCAACCTCGGCCACCTCGCGCCGGTGAAGAAGGCACGCCCGGGCATGCAGATCGCGGTCGGCGGCTGCCTCGCGCAGAAGGACCGCGGCGAGATCACCCGCCGGGCGCCCTGGGTCGACGTGGTCTTCGGGACCCACAACATCGGCTCGCTGCCCGCCCTGCTCGAGCGCGCGCGGCACAACGACGAGGCACAGGTCGAGATCCTCGAGTCGCTCGAGGTCTTCCCGTCGACGCTGCCGACCCGGCGCGAGTCGCCCTACGCGGCCTGGGTGTCGATCAGCGTGGGCTGCAACAACACCTGCACGTTCTGCATCGTGCCCTCTCTGCGCGGGACCGAGAAGGACCGCCGGCCCGGGGACGTGCTCGCCGAGGTCGAGGCGCTGGTCGCAGAGGGCGTGCTGGAGATCACGCTGCTCGGCCAGAACGTCAACTCCTACGGCGTGGAGTTCGGTGACCGGCTCGCGTTCGGCAAGCTGCTGCGGGCCTGTGGCGACGTCGAGGATTTGGAGCGGGTGCGCTTCACCTCGCCGCACCCCAAGGACTTCACCGACGACGTCATCGCCGCGATGGCCGAGACGCCCAACGTCATGCACTCGCTGCACATGCCGCTGCAGTCCGGCTCGGACCGCATGCTGAAGGCGATGCGTCGCTCCTACCGTCGCGAGCGCTACCTCGGCATCATCGACCGGGTCCGCGCGGCGATGCCGGACGCGGCCATCACCACCGACATCATCGTCGGCTTCCCGGGCGAGACCGACGAGGACTTCGAGCACACCCTGGACGTCGTGCGCCGGGCCCGGTTCAGCAGCGCCTTCACCTTCCAGTACTCGAAGCGTCCCGGCACACCCGCCGCCGAGCTCGACGGACAGGTGCCGAAGGCCGTCGTCCAGGAGCGCTACGAGCGGCTGGTCGCGCTGCAGGACGACGTCTCCTGGGCCGAGAACAAGCGCCAGGTCGGGCGGGTGCTGGACGTACTCGTCGCCGAGGGCGAGGGCCGCAAGGACGGCGCCACGCACCGGCTCTCCGGCCGGGCACCGGACAACCGGCTGGTGCACTTCGCCGTCCCGGTCGGTGTCGTGGCCCCACGCCCAGGTGACGTGGCGACGGTCGAGGTCACGTACGCGGCACCGCACCATCTGGTCGCGGACGGCACCTTCGGCGGCGTACGCCGGACCAGGGCCGGCGACGCCTGGGACGCGCGGTCCGGACGGGTACCCGTGGCGGCGGGCGTGGCACTGGGCATGCCGACGGTCGGCGCCCCCCACCAGACCTTGGCTGCGCCGACCGTCGAGTCCTGCGGATAGCGGCTAGCTCGCTGCCGCCGCTGCTGCGATCTGGTCGGTCAGCCAGGATCGGATGGCGGGGGTGTCGACGCGGGCCGAGACGCCCAGTGTCGAGCACGCCCCGTCGCCCTGGCTGAGCACCCCGACGAGGGTGCCGCCCCGGAACAGTGGCGACCCGGAGTCGTAGATGCAGGCCGTGCCGCCGTCCGTGCCGCCCTGGTGGCGCAACCAGAGCCCGGTCAGCGACTGGACCTGCTGGTCGGCGGCGCGACGCTCGCCCCCGGCGACGAAGACGTTCCCTGGCATCCGCTGGGTCGTGCCGTAGCCGACGAGGGTCAGCGGCTCGTCGCGCAGTGTGCCGGCGCGCTGCAGGTCGTCGAGAAGGCCCGCTGCCGGCAACGGCTGGACCGGCACGCCGGTCACCGCGGCGTCCAGGACGACCAACCCCACGTCATGGCTCAGCGACCCTTGCGACCCGTAGCCCGGGTGCAGCAGCATCTCGCCGTGGTAGGTCGCGGACTGCACGCCGTCGCGGATGTCGCGGTCGAAGGTGACGACGCCGTCGGTCTCGCCGAGCATCTGGGCGCGCAGAGCGACGCAGTGGCCGGCCACGAGGAAGACCCGGGGGGCTATCAGCGTGCCCCCGCACCACCTCGGCACGGGCATGTTGGGGCTGGGCAGCAGCACGCCGACGTTGAGGTGCTGGGTGTCGGGCTCGCTGGCGCCGACGATCGCGTTGCTCGGCGCCGCGGTGCTGAGCAGAGCGGCGGCGACCACGAACCCGGTCGCGAGGGCGGTAAGTCTCGTGCGCATCAGGACTCCTGGCAGCTGATGGTCGGGTTGAACGGCGTGAACGTGCCGCTCGGGTTGTCCGCCCAGACCCAGACGTGCAGGTCGTAGTGGACGGGCATGGCGGGGTGGTGGCCCGGCATCGGGCCGTCGAAGCGGTGGCCGAACAGCGCGGGTGCGACCGGGCTGTCCGAGGCTGCGCGCCAGTACTCCACGGCGACGAGCTCCGCGCGGCCGCCACTGCCCGGTGCGTACAGCAGGATCTCCGGGCGCAGCGGGTCCACCTCTGGGTCGGCCATCAGGGCGGCGTTCTCCCAGTGCACGCCCATGGTCCCTGCGGGGGAGGCGACGCACTCGGGGGTCGGCCGGTAGCCGGCCCGGTGAGCCTGCGCGGTGGAGTGGAAGCGGGCGCTGACCGCCTGGGCCGCGGTGAGCTCGTCGACCGGTGTGGCCTGTGCCGGCGCGATACCGCTGGCAGCGGCGATCGACGCGGCCAACCCCGCGGTCACCACGGCGGCCAGCTGGGTGCGTCGGCTGGTCCGGTTCATCTCATGTCCTTCCGGAGCTGGTCGTGTGCCCGGCCGGTGGGTCGGACCTCTGCTGCCGTGACCTGCAGCGCCGCACTGACCCGGTCGCTGCGGGCGCCCGCGACGGTCAGGGCGCGCTCGACGTCCGAGCCGTCGAGCGCGGTGAAGAGCCCGAACGCCGTCTGCTGCCCGGGCACGACCACGGTCGCGAGCCACCGGACGCCGTCCGGGACCAGGGCGCAGCGCTGGACCTGGGCGAGCACCAGACCGTCGGCCAAGCCTGGCCAGTAGTGCTCGGACAGCCAGAGCGGCCGGCTGGTGAGGGCGGGGATCTGCACGTACCGAACCTGTCCGCTGAGCACCCCGGGCATAAGCGGGGGATCCCTCGATCTGACCAGCGTCAGGTCGTGGAGCGGGCCCTGGCCAGCTCGACGCGCGAGCGGACGCCGAGCTTTCGGTAGACCCGGCCGAGGATGCCTTCCACGGTCTTGGGGCTGACGAAGACCTCGAGGGCGATCTCGCGGTTCGTGCGTCCGGCCGCGGCCAGGTCGGCGACCCGAGCCTCCGTGTCGGTCAGCGTGCCGGGCGCGCTCGGCCGCAGGCCGACCCGGGCCAGCTCGCGTCGCGCCTGGGTGGCCCAGCCCGGCGCGCCGAGCCGGTCGAGCTCCTCGGCCGCCGCCGACAGCTCGTCGTGCGCCCGGCGCTTCTGCTTCGCCCGGCGGAGCAGCCGGCCGGCCACCAGCCTGGTGCGGGCCACCTCGAAGGCCGCGCCGAGGTCCTGCTGCAGACGGAGCGCCGTGTCAATCTCGGTCAGGGCCGCGTCGAGGTATCCCTCCGCCGCCAGCACCTGGGCACGGACCCGCGGGACCGCGGCGGCGACGTGCGGCCGGTCGAGGGCTCCGGCGGGGTGCTCGAGGTGGTGCAGCTCCACTCGCGCGGCGGCGGTGTCGCCGGCGGCGATCAGTGCCTCCGCGAGGTCGGCAGGGTAGGGCTGCCAGCCCAGATCGACCATTCCGGCGGCCCGGGCCGACGCCTCGGCATCGCGCAGGGCGGCCGCGGCGGCCGCGTGGTCGCCCGTGCCGACCAGTACCCGGCCGGTGATCAGCGCCACGATGGCCGAGAGCCACGGGTCGGCGAGCGCCGCGGCCCGGGCGGCGCACCGCCCCAGCCGGTCGAGGGCATCGTCCGTCGACCCGCGCCGGGCCTCGTGTTCGGCGAGCTGTGCCGACGCCAGCACCTGTGACAGTGCCTGGTCGCCGATCTCGGACAGGGCCAGCGCGTCCCGGGTGTATGCCTCACTGGCCTGGAACCGCCCGGCCCGAACCTCGAGGTGGCCGAGGTTGAGCAGGATGATCGGCTCGGACGCCTCGTCCCCGCTGTCGCGGGCGAGCTGGAGAAGCCGGATCAGCACGTCCCGCGACTCGGTCAGCCGGTTGGCGAACAGCAGCTCCTGGGCGAGAGCGAAAGCCGCGCTCGCCGAGACGATCTCGGGGACGGACCCGCCCTCCCGGGCGGCCGCCTTCTCGAGCAGGGCGGCGCCCGACGCGTCACCGCGCAGCAGGCGCAGCGAGCCCTCCGCCTGCTGCGCGAGCACGAGCAGCCGATCCCGCTCGGGGCCGGGCGCGGCCTGGGACAGGACCTCCTGTGCCTCGACGGCGTGCCGCAGACACGCCTCGATGTCGTCGACACTCTCGGCCAGCTCCAGCATCGCGTCCGCGCGCAGCAGGGCGTCGCCGCCAGCGAGCTCCAGGGCGGCTCGAGCGTGGAA
>DASVED010000350.1:0-4338 GCA_036380775.1 Actinomycetes bacterium | reverse complement strand
CCGAGCGCACGACGTCGGCGAACGCCTGCATCGTCTCCTCGAGCGGCGTCTCGGTGTCGTAGCGGTGCGCCTGGTAGAGATCGACGTAGTCGGTCTGCAGCCGGCGCAGCGAGCCGTCGATCGACTCCAGGATGTGCTTGCGCGAGAGGCCGACGTCGTTCTTCCCGCCGGGCCCGGTCGGCCAGTAGACCTTGGTGAAGATCTCCAGCGACTCGCGGCGCTCGCCCTTGAGCGCCTCGCCGAGCACCGTCTCCGCCTTGGTGTTGGCGTACACGTCGGCGGTGTCGAAGGTGGAGATGCCGGCATCCAGCGCCGCGCGGACGCAGGCCGTCGCCGCGTCGTTCTCGACCTGGGAGCCGTGGGTGAGCCAGTTGCCGTAGGTGATCTCGGAGATCTTCAGCCCGCTGTTGCCGAGGTATCGAAAGCGCATGACGTCAAGCCTAAGGTGGGCCGGTGCGCGTTGCCGCGGCGGTGGTCGCCGGGTCGGTTCTCGTCGGGTGCACCGCGGGTGGCGGTGACGGCGCCTCTTCGCGTACGTCCGTGCCGACTGGCACGACGACCGCCGCGACCTCCGTCCCGGCGCCCAGCCCGACATCGGCCACCGCGTCGTCCGCCGCGACGCGCAACCGCGCACTGGACCGGCCGCTGATCCGGGCGGCGTACCGCAACGACGTCGCGCGAGCGTCGCGACTGATCGCGGGCGGGGCGGACGTGAACCGCAAGGACAGCACCGAGCAGAGCGCCTATCTCATCGCGACCAGCGAGGTGGGGGACGACCCGCGGCTGCTGGACCTCACGCTGGCCGCGGGTGCGGACGTGCACAGCCTGGACAGCTTCAACGGGACCGGGCTGATCCGGGCCGCCGACCGGGGCTACCCGGCGATCGTGCGGCGGCTGCTGCGGACCGAGATCCGGGTCGACCACGTCAACAACCTGGGCTGGACCGCGCTGCACGAGGCGGTGATCCTCGGCGACGGCAGCCGTGACTACGTGCGCGTCGTGCGGTTGCTGGTCGAGGCCGGCGCGGACGTCAACAAGCCCTCGCGGCGGGACGGCATCCGGCCGCTGCAGCACGCGACGACCCTCGGCTTCACCGAGGTGGCGCGGGTGCTGCGCGCGGCCGGCGCGCGCTGAAGCTACGCCTGACGTCGACCCGGCTACTCGGCCGGGTGCAGGCTCATCGGGCCGTAGACCACGCGGTCGCCCTCGAGCAGGGTCACCTGGTCGACCCCCTCGGCGAGCAGCTCCTGCCACGCCTCCCCCACCCACGACTCGGCGTCGGCCTGGCTGGGGAAGCGGTCCGTGTCGGCGCGCTCCACGGGCGAGCCGTCGCCGGCCTCGAACCGCCACGTGTAGGTCATCGCCGCCCGTCCTCTCGTCGCCGTCTGGCGTGTCATCGACGCGACAGCGTCAGTTGTCTCGACGCGACAGCGTCAGTTGTCTTTGCGCGGCCGCCTCGGTGTCTTTGACGGGACGCTACCCCGCGTGGTCTAGTCCGAGGTGCCGACGTCACCGTCGGCGGACAACTGCATACGCGTCCACGCAGGGGAAGCCGGTCGGAAGCCGGCACTGACCCGCAACCGTAGGCCGCAGCCCCCGCCGTCCCCAGGACGGCGCCCGGGCGCCGCGGCGAGTCGGAGCACCTGTGCGAACGCGAGCGGCTCCTCTCATTCCGTCGAGGTATGCGGGGCGGAGCCCGGACCCATGGGTCCACGAGCACTCCGCCCCCCACGCGCACCAGCGCGTCGGGGGCGTCGTCGTCTCGTGCCCTGCCGGTCGGGGATCCGTCGCGGATCGCTCCCGTGAAAGGACACCCCCGTGTCACGTGCACCACTGCCCTCCAGGCGGCACCGGCTGCTGGCCGCGCTGTCGCTCCTCCTCGTCCCCGCCGTCCTCCTCGCCACCCCCGGGCTGGCCGAGGCGGCACCCACCAGAGACCGCGCCGACGCCGGCGCCGGCTGGCTGGGCCGCCAGCTCGACGACGAGTCGCACGTCGTCGTCGGCCAGTTCGGTCCCGCGTACGGCCAGACCGCCGACCTCGTCCTCGCCCTCAGCGCCGCGGGCGTGGGCAAGGGCAAGACCGCCGCGGCGACCCGCGCACTGAAGGCACATGTCGTGGACTACACCGGCGGCGGCGACACCGACGAGTACTACGCCGGGTCGTTCGCCAAGCTGCTCGTCGTGGCCGCCGCCCGGCGGACCGACCCGAGGGCGTTCGGCTCCTCGGAGCGGTCCGACCTGGTGGCCGAGCTGCGCGGCCTCGAGTGCGGACCGCGCCGCACGGACTGCGCCGCCGCAGACCGCGGCCGGTTCAGCGACATCAGCCAGTTCGGCGACTTCAGCAACGGGATCACCCAGTCGCTGGCCTTGCTGGGCCTCGCTCGCACCACGCGGACCGGCCCCTCCGTCGCCTCAGTCGGCTTCCTGCTCGACCAGCAGTGCGACAACGGCGCGTTCCCCGAGTCCTTCGGCACCACCACCTGCACGGGCTCGGTCGACGCGACCGGCTACGCGGTCCAGGCGCTGACCACGGTCGGCACCCCGGCCGCCAGCGCCGCCGCGGCCGACGCGGGCCGCTGGCTGGCCCGGCGCCAGCACGACAACGGCTCGTTCACCGGCAACGAGACGCGCAACGCCAACAGCACCGCCCTCGCGGCGCAGGCCTTCGACGCGCTCGACCGGCCCACCCGGGCACGGCAGGCGCGCGCGTTCCTGCGCTCGCTGCAGGCCACCTGCGGCGCGAAGCCGGCGCTGCGCGGGTCGCTGCGGCACAGCCGCGCGGAGGCAGGCGACCGGATCCTGGCCACCACCCAGGCCGTGCCAGCCCTGGCCCGGGTCACCCTCGGCGAGGTCACGTCGGCCGGCTCGGTGCGCGGCCTGCCCCGGCTGGCCTGCTAGCCGGGGTCGACCCGATGCGGACAGCAGGCCGGCAGGGACCTTCACGGGCTCGCCCGTCCCGCCTCGCGGCCGTCATGGTCGCGGGGTGGGCGGTGGCGACCTCCGCGGTCCTCGGCCTGCTGTCCGCGCCGCCGGTCGCGGCGGCCGAACCGTGCGTCGGCGTCATCGTCGACGCCCGGCTGCTGGGCGGGCGGGTCGACACGGCCTGCGCGGACGGCGACCCGGACAGCGGCCTGGACGCCCTGACCATGGCCGGCTTCCGCTACGCGTTCGTGCCGCGCCAGCCGGGGCTGGTGTGCCAGATCGACGGTCAGCCCGAGTGCAGCCGCACGAGCACCACCACCTACTGGTCCTACTGGTACCGCGCCAAGGGGTCGAGCCGGTGGGTCTACGCCAACGAGGGCGCCGGCACCCACGACCCCGAGCCGGGCTCCACCGAGGCGTGGGTCTGGCAGGACGGTGGCCGTCGCGAGCCGCCGGACGTCGCGCTGCGGCGGATCTGCCCGCAGGTCGCGAACCGCACGGGGACCAGCGCCTCCCCGTCGCCGGAGCGCACCCGAGAGACGACGCGCAGCGCGGAGCCCCGGCCGTCGACGGCGGCGGCCGCGTCGGGCTCGTCCGGACGTACGGACGAGAGGTCCTCGCCCGACGCCACCCGCACCACCGAGCCGCCGCCCTCGGCCAGTCCCGCCACCGACACGTCAGCGGATCGAGAGACCGCCACGCCGGCCCAGTCCGGCGTGGCGTCTGAGGGTCAGCTGGCGAACCGGGACAGCGGCGGCGTGCCGTGGGCCGGCGTCGTGCTCGGCGGCGGCCTCATCGCGGCACTCGGCGGCGCTGCCTTCGCCCGCGCCCGCGCCGGCTCGAGCGGATCATGAGACCGCCGCGCCGGGCGGTGTCGGCACGGCGGCTGGTGATCAGCGACGCCGCGCGGCTGCGCCCGCTGCACCCGGGCGCGTGGTGGCTGTGGGCGACGGGGCTGGCGACCGCCGCGAGCCGCACCACCAACCCGCTGCTGCTCGGCCTGGTCCTAGCCGTCGCCGGCTACGTCGTGATGGCCCGGCGCAGCTCGGCGCCATGGGCCCGCGCCTACGGCTTCTACCTGCGGATGGGCATCGTCGTCATCGCCATCCGGGTGGTGTTCGCGGCGCTGGTCGGCGCGCCGGTGCAGGGCAACGTCCTGGTGACCCTGCCGGAGGTCCGGCTGCCCGAGTGGGCCGCCGGCGTCCGGGTCGGCGGCGAGGTGACCCTCGAGGGGGTGACCGGGGCGGTGTACGCCGGGCTGCAGCTGGCCACCATGCTGGCCTGCGTGGGAGCGGCCAACGCGCTGGCGAACCCGCGGCGTCTGCTGCGTGCCGTGCCCGGCGCCCTCTACGAGGTCGGGGTGGCGGTCGTCGTAGCGCTGAGCTTCTCGCCGCAGCTGGTCGAGGGCGTGACGCG
>DASVED010000349.1:0-13908 GCA_036380775.1 Actinomycetes bacterium | reverse complement strand
AGCTGCGCCAGCACCGCTTGCGCCTGGGCGGCGTCGACCATCAGCACGTTCTCGGTGATCTCCAGGGTGAGCACAGCCGGGGGCAGTCCCACCTCGTGCAGGTGACGCATCACCACGGCGGGGAACGCGGCGTCCTGCAGGTTCGACGCGGACAGGTTCACCGCGACGGTGAGCCCGGGGAACTCCTGTCGCCAGATCTGGACGTCTCGGAGGGCCTGCTTCAGGACGTGGTCGACGACCCGGTCCATGAGCCCAGCTTTCTCGGCCAGGCCCAGGAACTGGTCCGGATAGAGCAGGCCACGCTCAGGATGCAGCCAACGCAGCAGGGACTCGAAACCCACTACGGCACCGCTCTGCAGGCCGAGCTGCGGCTGGTAGTGCAGGACGAGCTCCCCTGAGTCGAGACCGGCACGGAACTGCTCGACGGTCTCGAGCCTCCTCCGTGCCCCGCTGTGCTTGGACGGCTCGAACACGACGTGGGAGAGGCGGGTCCGCTTCGACTCGTACATCGCGACATCGGCGTGCTGGAGCAGCGCTGAGGAGCTGGTGCCGTGGGCTGGAGCCAGTGCGATGCCGGCGCTGGCCTCGACGTGCAGCCGCAGGCCCTGCAGGGCGAACGGGAACGCCAGCTGCCGGTTCACCTGCTGAGCCACGTGCACAGCTGTGGCCTCGTCTGTGTTCGGCAGCAGCACCCCGAACTCGTCACCGCCCATCCGCGCCAGCATCGCCCCGCCGGGCATCGCCTGCTCGAGCCGATTGCTGATGAGCCTGAGCAGGTTGTCGCCCACGTCGTGGCCGAAGCTGTCGTTGACCTCCTTGAACCGGTCCAGGTCGATCAGCAGCACAGCCGCCTGGGCGGCGGAACCGCGAGCGCTCATCACGCAGTCGATCTGCGCCAGGAGCTGCCGCCGGTTGGGCAGACCAGTGAGGTCGTCCGTGCGCGCAAGACGTTGTGCATCGGCGAGCGCGCGCACCTCGCGAAAACTCAGGCTCGTCCGCAGGAGCGCCACCACGATCGTCGTCACGCAGAGGATCGTGACGGTGAGCGACCCACGGCTGGGTTGAAGGGCCTGTGCTGCCAGCACCGCGAGCGAGGAGGCAGCGAACAGCATGGGCACCGCCAGCAGCCGCAGTCCCCCGTGTAACTCAGCCGCGACCGTCCTGCCGGAGCTCACCCAGGACGCTAGGGCCATCGCGACGACGCCGACCAACCAGACGTCATCGAGCCAGGTGCCAGGCTGGAAGCTGCCGACACCGAGCTGCACCAGGTAGACGACGTCGGCCACGGCGAACAGAGCCATCCCGATGCCGAGCAACCACCAGCGTCGACCTGGACGCCAACCGGTGACGGCGAACACGGTGACGATCAGCATCAGGAGCAGCAGGTCCGCCGCCGGATAGGCGAGGTTGACGGCGACGTCCGCCCCGCTGCCCGTGGCCGCACCCATGACCGGCTTGAGGAGGAAAGCGGTCACGACGGCCGCAGCTCCGAGACTCGCCACCAACCCGTCCAACCACTGCGACCCCTGCCATGCGCGGATCTGCTGTCGCACGAGGAGCAGAGCTGCGGCGTAGAGCGCCGGGTACAGCGGGAGCCACAGCGCGTCCGACACCGACGGGAACGGCTCCGGCGCAATGTGCTGGACCACGGCGTAGTACACGACGTTGCCGACGCCGTAGGAGAGCAACCCGCCTGCGAGCAGCGCCCACGCGAGTCGGTCGTGCCTGATCAGCCAGACCCTCGCGGCGACGAGCACGGCGGCGAGCAGGTAGATGCTGTCCTGCAGCCCCTCGTATACGGAGCTGTGGTCCATCAACGCGTGCAATGGCGGGAACAACGTCGCGATGCTCACGCCCAGCAGGAGGACGAGAAGCACACAGATCGCTCTGATCGCCAGTCGGTGAGGTGCCCGCAGCCCGTCGACCGTGGAAGTTGGCACACCGTAAGCATCGGCACAATGGGGGAGAACACGAGCGGAGGGCACAAAACCGGCCGAGATGGGCGAAATGAGTGCCCGAGCGTGACCTAGCGGTTGGCCGCCGGCGGTTCGTCCCGCCGCTGGGCGGCCCGTCGCCGGCGGACCGTCCGGAGCCCGACCAGGCCGAGGAACACCCCGGCCGCCGCGACCCACACCCAGGAGCCGCGGCCCTGCTCGTCCAGCCGGTCGCCGAGGATCAGGAGCACCACGAGCAGGACGGCCCACCCGACCGTGCCGATGGTGACCGCCCTGACGTCGTCGGTCCGAAGCGGCTCCGGGTCGGGTCGGCGTGGCGCGGCCATGAGCCCACCCTAGGTCCGGCACGCTAGGGCCGCGCGCCAGCGCGCCGACGTCACCTGCCCCTGCCGCACCAGCTTGCGAGGTCCCGATGTCCGGCTCGACGCACACCACCGCAGAGCGCCGTCCCGCCGCGGGTGGCGGCCGGGGCGCCTTGGACCGGTACTTCCACATCACCCAACGCGGCTCGACCGTCAACCGCGAGGTGCGCGGCGGGTTGGTCACGTTCTTCGCGATGGCCTACATCGTCGTGCTCAACCCGCTGATCATCGGCACCGTGCCCGACGCCGACGGGAACTTCCTCGGCGGTGGCGACGTCAACCTCCCGCTGGTGGCGGCTGCCACCGCCCTGGTCGCGGGAGTGATGACCATCGCGATGGGCGTCTACGCGAACTTCCCGCTCGCTCTCGCCACCGGGCTCGGCCTCAATGCGTTCGTCGCGTTCTCGATCGCCTCGCAGATGAGCTGGCCGGACGCGATGGGCATGGTGGTGATCGAGGGCTTGATCATCCTGGTGCTGGTGCTCACGGGCCTCCGGAAGGCGGTCTTCCACGCGGTCCCGACAGCATTGAAGACCGCAATCAGTGTCGGCATCGGGCTGTTCATCGCGTTCATCGGACTGGTCGACGCCGGTGTCGTCCGCCGCAACCCGGACGCGGCGAACACACCCGTCCCGGTGGGATTCGGGGTCGGCGGGGAGCTCGAGGGCTGGCCGACACTGGTCTTCGTCGTGGGCCTGCTGGCGATCGTGATCATGATGGTGCGGCGGGTCAAGGGCGCGATCCTGATCGGCATCGTCGGCGCGACCGCGCTCGCGGTCGTCATCGAGGCCGTCGCTGACATCGGTCCGGGCTTCACCCCGCCGGACAAGGTCAACCCGCACGGGTGGGGCCTCAACGTCCCTGCCCTTCCTGACTCGATCGTGGAGAAGCCCGACTTCTCGCTGCTCGGCGACTTCAGCCTGCTGGGGTCCTGGGAGCGGGTCGGCTTCGTCTCGGCCGCGCTGTTCGTCTTCACCCTGCTGCTGGCCGACTTCTTCGACACCATGGGCACGATGACCGCGATCGGCGCGGAGGCCGACCTGCTCGACGAGGCCGGAACCCCCGTGAACGCGCAGCGGATCCTGGTCGTCGACTCGGTGGCCGCCGCGGCCGGCGGCGCCGCGAGCGTCTCCAGCAACACGTCCTACATCGAGTCCGCAGCGGGCGTCGGCGAGGGCGCCCGCACCGGACTGGCCAGCGTCGTCACCGGAGTGCTCTTCCTCCTCGCGACGTTCCTCGCGCCGCTGGTCGCGATCGTCCCCTACGAGGCCGCGACCCCCGCCTTGGTCGTGGTCGGTTTCCTCATGATGGTGCAGGTCAAGGGCATCGCCTGGGACGACGTCGAGGTCGCGCTTCCGGCCTTCCTCACGATCATCCTGATGCCGTTCGCCTTCTCCATCACGGTCGGTATCGGTGCCGGCTTCGTCAGCTATGTGCTCATCAAGGCGGTTCGCGGCAAGGCCGCGGAGGTCCACCCGCTGATGTGGCTGGTGTCCGCCCTGTTCGTCCTGTACTTCGCGCTCGACCCGATTCGGCAGCTCCTCGGGGTGAACTAGGGGGCGCGTCAGGCGCCTCTTCGCGCGTACGTTGGACAGGTTGCTGACAGTGACCTGACAGCGGCCCGCCCTAGCGTCCGAGTGCCGATCCGCACCCGGGTGGGCTGCGCGGAGAGAGGGCACGCACATGACCACCACGTCACATCCTCCCGAGGTCTCGATCACTCCCGGCGAGGCCATGGGCCCCACCGCCGACGCGTTCGCCGAGCGGCTGTTCGCCTCGACGCTCGGGACGTTTGACGTCCTTGCCGTGTACCTGGGCGACCGTCTCGGGTGGTACCGCAGCCTGGCGACCGGCGGGTCGGCTACCCCGGCGGAGCTCGCCAACCGTACGTTCACCGACGAGCGGTATGCGCAGGAGTGGCTGGAGCAGCAGGCGGTCGTCGGCATCCTGACGGTGACCGGCGAGGGGGAGAATCGCCGGTTCACCCTGCCTCCCGGGCCCGCGGAGGTGCTGACCGACGCGGACAGCCTGACCTACCTCGCCCCGCTCGCCCGGATGGTGCTCGCACCTGCTGCGCAGCTTCCGGCGCTGCTGGAGGCCTACCGGTCCGGTGGTGGCGTGAGCTGGGACGAGCTCGGCGCGGACGCCCGCGAGTCGCAGGTCGACATGAACAAGCCGTGGTTCGAGCAGCGGCTCGCATCGGCCCTGGCGGCGGTCCCGGACGTGCACGAGGTGCTGGACCGGCCCGGCACCAGGATCCTCGACGTCGGCTGCGGCGGAGGGTGGTCGAGCATCGCGCTGGCTCACGCCTACCCGTACGCGATCGTCCACGGGGTTGACCTCGACCTGCCGTCGGTCGAGCTCGCGCGCACGAACGCCGAGGCAGCAGGTGTCGCCGACCGGGTGCGCTTTGAGCACAGCGACGGCTCGGCTCTCGGCGCACACGAAGGTTCCTACGACGTGGCCTTCGCCTTCGAGTGCGTGCACGACATGGCCCAGCCGGTCGAGGTCCTGAGGTCCGTCCGGCAGGCCGTCGGTCCCGACGGGCTGGTCATCGTCATGGACGAGGCGGTGGCCGACGAGTTCACCGCGCCCGGCGACGAGATCGAGCAGCTGATGTACGGCTACAGCCTCTTCATCTGCTTGCCTGACGGCCGCTCCGCCTCACCGTCGGAAGCGACCGGCACCGTCATGCGCCACAGCACCCTGGCCAGCTACGCGCGGCGCGCCGGGTTCGCCGGTGCCGACGTGCTCCCGACCGGCGACTTCGGGCTCTTCCGGTTCTATCGCCTGCGCTGAGCGGGCGACGTCGCAGCGGCACGACCCGGTTCGGCGACGTTCCGCGCATCACGCCCGGCGTGTCCCCTGGAGTGTCGGTGCGCAACGTCGCCGAGGCCACTCGGGGATGCGACAGTGACCGGCATGAGCACGGCGGTCTGGGATGCGTTCTTCGAGCCGGTTCCCGGTTACCTGGACACCGCGTCGATCGGCCTGCCGCCGACCACGACCGTGGACGCGGTCGCGACGGTGATCGAGGGCTGGCGCCGCGGGCGGTACCGGCCGCAGGACTTCGACGAGTACGTGGTGCGGGCCCGGGCGGCGTGGGGGCGACTGGTCGGGCTCCCGGTCGGGACCATCGCGATCGGGTCCACCGTGTCCGCGCTGGTCGGGACGGTTGCGGGATCGCTGGCGGACGGCAGCCGGGTGCTGGTCCCCGCCGGGGACTTCACGTCGGTGCTCTTCCCGTTCCTCGTGCAGCAGGAGCGTGGCCGCGTGTCGGTGACCGAGGTCGAGCTGGCCGACCTCGTGGCCTCGGTCGACGACGGCACCGACCTGGTCGCGGTCAGCTCGGTGCAGTCCTCGGACGGGCGCCGGGTGGACGTGCCCGCGCTGCTGGACGCGGCTGGCCGGCACGGAGCACGCGTCCTGCTGGACGTCACCCAGTCGTGCAGCTGGCTGCCGCTGGACTGCTCTCGCGTCGACTACGTCGTGTGCGCGGGATACAAGTGGCTGCTCTGCCCCCGGGGAGTCGCGTTCCTCGCCGTCCGGCCGGACCTGCTCGACGCGATCACGCCGGTCTCGGCGGGCTGGTACGCGGGTGCTGACGTCTGGTCCTCCGTCTACGGGAGTCCGCTGCGTCTGGCTCTCGATGCCCGCCGGCTCGACACCTCACCGGCGTGGTTCAGCTGGGTGGGCGCCGCGCACTCCCTGGAGCTGCTCGCGTCCCTGGACACCGAGGCCGTCCACGCGTACACCGTCGCCCTCGCCGACCGGTTCCTCGCCGGCCTCGGCCTCCCACCCGCCGGGTCTGCCATCGCGGCGGTCAGCCAGGAGGGGGCCGACGAGCTGCTGGAGGCGGCCGGGGTCCGCGCGTCGCTGAGAGCGGGCCGCGCGAGGTTGTCGTTCCATCTCTACAACCAGGAGGCCGACGTCGACCGCGCCGTCGATGCGCTGTCCGGCGCCCTGCCGCGCAGCGGCGCGCAGAGACACGCAGAGGCCAGGGTGCAGCCGTTGCGGGCAGACCCTGGCCTCTGACGTCTTTCGGCCCCTCAGGGCCCTTCCGGCTCTACGGGAGAACGGCTCGGCTTGGTCACGTCTCGTCTCCTTCCACGTCGGTGGAGTACGGACAATTCTCACGGTAGACCCGTCGGATCGGCGCTCGTCAAGGGACTGTCCGGGGCATGAGCACCCGGGCCAGGGGTACATGGCGAGGACACCGGAGAAGGGAGACGCCATGCCGTCGCCGAGCATCAAGAACGAGCGACAGTACGAGGCACTCAAGGACAAGGGGATGTCCAAGGAGCGGGCCGCCCGGATCGCGAACTCCCCGGACGCGTCGAAGCACGGCGGGCAGAAGTCCGGCTCGGGCGGCAACGCCAAGCAGGGCGGCACGACCGCGCAGAAGAAGGACGCGGGCCGCAAGGGCGGCAAGGCGGCGGCCCGCAAGAAGTAGACGGGAGGCGTTTCCGCGGACCGTCCGGCGCGGGGATGGGAGCAGGCGGTGATCATTTGGGCCGCTCCGGCGGTCTTGCCAGCGGTGATGACCTCCGTTGTGGCACACATGATCTTGCGCAGCAGGACATGTCAGGGCCGGTCAGGTCGTTAGCATGAGTAATGAGGTATGCTAACGACAATGCCGACCATGACCCGCACCGCCGAGCTCGCCAGCACCCTGCGCGTTCCCGTCATGCGGCTGGCCCGCCGGATGCGCGCGGAGCGCACGGACACCGACCTGACGCTCACCCAGATGGCCGCCCTCGGCACCCTGGAGCGGCACGGGGCGCTCACCCCCCGGGAGCTGGCCGACCACGAGCGCGTGCAGCCCCCCTCGATGACCCGGGTGATCGCCGGCCTGGAGGAGCGGGGGCTGATCTTGCGCACCCCCCACGAGAGCGACGGCCGGCAGCACCTCGTCTCACTCACCCCTGCCGCCCACGCCCTGCTCCGTGAGGACCGTCGCCGCCGGGACGCCTGGCTGGCCAGGCGGCTGGCCGAGCTCACCCAGGAGGAGCGGGACGTCCTGCGCGCCGCCGCCCCCGTGATCGAGCGGCTCACCAGCTCGTGAGCCCGACCTTCCGCTCGCTGCGCAACCGCAACTACCGCATCTACTACGCGGGCGGCGTGGTGTCGAACATCGGCACCTGGATGCAGCGGATCGCCCAGGACTGGCTCGTCCTGCAGCTCTCCGACAACGACGGCGTCGCGCTCGGCATCACGACCGGCCTGCAGTTCCTGCCGATGCTGCTGTTCGGTCCATGGGGAGGGATGCTCGCCGACCGCTACTCGAAGCAGAAGCTGCTCATGATCACGCAGGCGTTCATGGGCGTGGTCGCCCTCGCGCTGGCGGTGCTCGACCTCACCGACGTGGTGGTGGTGTGGCACGTCTACGTCCTGGCACTGCTGCTGGGCCTCGGCACCGCCGTCGACAACCCGGCGCGGCAGTCCTTCGTGGTCGAGATGGTCGGTCGCGACGACCTGCCGAACGCGGTCGGCCTCAACAGCGCCTCGTTCAACCTGGGCCGGGTGATCGGTCCCGCGCTGGCCGGCCTGTTGATCGAGGTGTTCGGCACCGGTCCGGTGTTCCTGATCAACGCGCTGTCGTTCATCGCCGTGATCGCCGCGCTGACCCGGATGCGGGTCGAGGACCTCGAGCCCGCACCACGGGCGGGGCGGGGTCCCGGCCAGGTGCTCGAGGGCATCCGGTACGTCCGGAGCCGACCCGACCTGCTCATGGTCATGGTGCTGGTGTTCTTCGTCGGCACCTTCGGCCTGAACTTCCAGATCACGACGGCGCTGATGGCGACCGAGGTCTTCGACAAGGGCGCCGGTGAGTTCGGTCTGCTCGGCTCCATCATGGCGGTGGGCTCGCTCTCGGGCGCCCTGCTCGCCGCCAGCCGCGGGCGGCCACGGCTGCGCCTGCTGCTCCTGTCGGCGCTCGCCTTCGGGGTGGTGGAGGTGGTGGCCGGGTTGATGCCGACGTACTGGCTGTTCGCGGTGGCCCTCGTGCCCGTCGGGGTGACCGCCCTGACCTTCATCACGGCGGCCAACTCCACGATGCAGCTCGGGGTCGACCCGGTGATGCGTGGCCGGGTGATGGCCCTCTACATGGCCGTGTTCTTCGGCGGGACCCCCATCGGCGCGCCGCTGGTCGGCGCGGTGGCCGAGGCGTTCGGCGCCCGGTGGAGCCTGCTGATGGGAGGCATCGTGTCGGCGACGGCGGCGGCCGTCTGTGCGCTGGTGCTGGCCCGGCGCAGCGGCCTCGAGATCCGGGACGAGCTGCGGGACATGCCCCGGCAGCGACCGCAGGTCGACAACCTGGTGGAGACCGCCGACCGGGCCTGACAGGCTGTGCGCCATGACACCGGACGCCTTCCTGGCCCACCTCCGCCGCGACGCCGAGCGGATGATCGAGCTGGCCCCCCAGAACCTGGACGCCCCCGTCCCGGCCTGCCCGGGCTGGACGGTGGGGGAGGCGTTCGTGCACACCGGCTCGGTCTACTCGCACAAGGTCGCCTGCATGCGGATGCCGGAGGGACCGCAGAGCGAGGACGACTGGGACCACGGGCCCGGTGAGGGCCAGGACCCCGGCGAGTGGTTCCGGGAGCGGCTCGACGAGCTGACCGGCGAGCTGACCGCCCGCGGCCCGGAGGCGAAGGCCTACACGTGGTACGACGACGACCAGACGGTCGGCTTCTGGTTCCGCCGGATGGCCCAGGAGACGGCGGTGCACCGGGTCGACGTCGAGAGCGGCTTCGACGCGGTGTCCCCGGTGGCCGACGACCTCGCGGTCGACGGCATCGACGAGGTGCTCGACTTGTTCCTGCGCTACCAGAACGAGGACGTCGGGCCGGACGGCCCGGGCCGCGGAACGGTGGCGGTCCGCACCGGCGACCACATCTGGCGCACGACGCTGACCGCCGACGAGGCCCAGCTCTCCCGCGAGCCCGGACCGGCCGACGCGGTCGTGGCCGGTGAGCCGTCCGAGCTGCTGCTCTGGCTGTGGGGCCGCCGCCCGGACAGCGCCGTGACCCGGGAGGGCGACGAGGAGCTGGTGCGGGCATTCCGGGAGCGGCTGCGCGTGGTGACGCAGTAGGCCGGGCGGGGAGCTTGCCGACGTACGACGTCGTCGTCGCGGGCCTCGGCGGGTTCGGCAGCTCCGCGGCCGCCCACCTCGCGCGGCGCGGTCTGCGCGTCCTCGGGCTCGACCCGCGCCCCGGCGCCCACAGCGAGGGCTCCAGCCACGGCGAGTCGCGCATCGTGCGACAGGTCTACTTCGAGGGCGCGTCGTACGTCCCGATGTTGCTGCGCACGTACGAGCTCTGGGCTGGACTGAGTCGCCAGGACGGCTCGCCGGTGATGCGCACGACGGGTGCGCTCTACCTCGGTGCGCCGGGCACCCGGGTGCTGGCCGGCAGCATCGAGACGGCGCGCGAGTGGGGACTCGGCCACGAGGTGCTCGAGGCGGCCGACGTCACCAAGCGGTTCCCCGCGTTGCACCCGTCGGTCGGGACGCTCGGCCTCTTCGAGCCGGCGGGAGGGCTCGTCGAGCCGGAGGCGGCGGTGGCCGCCCAGCTGCGAGCGGCGACCGCCGCCGGGGCGGAGCTGCGTCACGACGAGGCGGTCGTCGGGTGGCGGGCGACCGGCGACGGGGTCACCGTGACGACGACGCGGGGCGAGGTGTCGGCCGGCGCGCTGGTGCTGGCACCTGGCACGTGGGCGCCGCGTCTGCTCGGAGGTCTCGACCTGCCGCTGTCGGTGGAGCGCCGCGTCCAGCACTGGTTCGAGCCCCGGGACGTCACGGACTTCTCGCCCGACCGGCTGCCGGTGTGGATCTGGGACCTGGCCGACGGGACGTCGCTCTACGGGGTCCCGTCGCTGGCGGCCGGGCTGGTCAAGACAGCGGTGCACTTCTGTACCGAGCGGCCCGCCGACGCCTGGACACCCGACGAGGTGGCGTCGGTCCTCTCCGGTCTGCTGCCCGGGCTCGGTGCAGACCACCGGCGCGCCGCCGAGTGCTGGTACACACTCACGCCGGACCACCACTTCGTCATCGGCCGGCACCCGGTGTCCGACCGGGTGC
This sequence comes from Actinomycetes bacterium, assembly GCA_036380775.1. Taxonomy (GTDB): domain Bacteria; phylum Actinomycetota; class Actinomycetes; order JACCUZ01; family JACCUZ01; genus DASVED01. Next base: position 3,511 of record DASVED010000349.1, on the reverse strand, counting down.
TGCTCGCGTGCGGCTTCTCGGGGCACGGCTTCAAGTTCACGCCGGTGGTCGGCGAGGTGCTGGCCGACCTGGTGGTGGACGGGTCGACCCGGTTCGACCTGGCGCTCTTCGACCCGCTGCGCTTCGGATGAGGCTCTTCGTCGCCCTGAAGCCACCGGCCTCCGTGGTGGCGCACGCCGATGCGGCGCTGGCCGAGGTCCGCTCGACCCACCCGGACCTGCGGTGGATACCGCCGGAGCGGTGGCACCTGACGCTCGCCTTCTACGGCGAGATCCCCGACGAGAAGGTCGACGGCACCGTGGCGATGGTCGGGCGCCGGCTGCGCGGGCACCCGTGCGAGCTGGCGTTCCAGGGAGCCGGCCAGTTCGCCCGGCGCGCGCTGTGGCTCGGTGTCGGCGGGGAGGTCGATGCGCTGCGAGCGACGGCCCGGTCGGTCACCTTCGAGCGGCGGCCCTACCGGCCGCACCTCACGGTCGCCCGGCTGCGGGGCGGCGTCGACGCGGCCGGGGCGGCAGCCCGGCTCGACTCGTACGCGGGGCCGGTCTGGGTCGCCGACACGGTGCACCTGGTGCGGTCCCGGCTCGGTCCCTCCCCGACGTACGACGACATCGCGAGCTGGCCGCTGCCGCCCCCGACGTAGGGTCGGCCCGTGGACCCGAGGACGAGGCGCCGCGTCGTGCTCGGTGCCCTGGCGCTGCTCGTCCTCGTCGTCCTGGTCGGCGCCGTCGTCTAGCGCCGGCCCCCGACAGCGGGATCAGCTGACCGTGGAGACCCGGCGACCCGCGTGCCGGCTGGTGAAGTAGCCGATCACCAGGAGCAGCCCGCCGAGGACCAGGACGGCTGACCCGACCTGGGCGGCGGCGTCCAACCAGCCGGAGTCGCTGCCGCCGCTGGTCGGGGCCCCGGACGTGGGCGTGGGCTCGACGATCGGTGGCGGCCCGGCATGGGCGGGCACGGCGCCCAGGACGGTGATCGTGATCGCGGTGAGGACGGTGATGAACGGATGACGGCGGGACATGGCGACCCCCTCGGGAGGCACGGTTCTGGTCGGACCGGCCGGTCAGGCCGACAGCGGGATGCGGCGGAGCTGCGAGCGGGTGACCCGGGTCCACCACGCCGGGCGGAGCCGCGGAACCTTGTGTCCGGCGGGCAGGTCGCTCGCCAGCCGTGCGGCGTGGGCGGTCCGCAGCAGGTCGTTGATGTGCTCGTGCGCGATGGATGCGGTCAGGTGGTCCGGGTAGCGGTTCATCGTGGGCTCCTCGTGTGGTCGATGAGCCCACGCTGCGCCTAAGCCGCCGGCCACACATCCGGCGAACTCCCTATCTTCCCGGGGACGAGGCCTTACGGGTCATGCCAGGCCGCGGTCGCGCGCGGCGACCTAGGCGGACACCTAGGGTGGTCCGGTGAGCGAGGCGTCGGCGGCGAGGGCCGCGGAGGAGTTCGACGTCGGGCGGGCGGTCTGGGCGACGCGGTTCGTCTTCGCCGCCAACGGCGGGCTGTTCGCGACCTGGGTCTCGCGGATCCCGGCCGTCCGCGACGACCTCGGCGCCTCCGAGCGCGGCCTCGGGTTCGCCCTGCTGTTCATCGCGGTCGGGTCTCTGCTCGCGATGCCGCTCTCCGGCCGGCTGGTCACGGCCATCGGCGCGCGCACGGTGCTGGCCGCCTGCTTCATCACCTGCGCCGTGTCCTACTCGCTCCTTGGTGTCTCACCCGACCTCGTGGTGCTCTCCATGGTCTTGCTCGTGCTCGGCGCCGGTGTGGGCGTCTGGGACGTCGCGATGAACGTCGCGGCCCACGCCGTCGAGGTCCGCGCACGTCGGACACTGATGCCGGGCTTTCACGCCGCATGGAGCATCGGCACCGTGGCCGGCGCCGGGATCGGCGCGCTCGCAGCGACGACCGGCGTTTCCCCGTCGGTGCACTTCGCCGCCTGCAGCCTCCTGGTGGCCGCGTCCGCCCTGGTCGCGGTGCGGGCCATGCCTGACCGTGCCGCCGAGGACAGGACCGAGGACGCCGCGGGTGAGCACCACGTGCCGCCGCGCGGGGCGCTGGTGCGTGACCCGCGCCTGATCGGTCTCGGTCTCATGACGTTCTGCGCCGCGTGGGCCGAGGGTGCCGCCAACGACTGGCTGGCCCTGATGCTCACCGACGACCGGGACGCGTCGGGCGCGCTCGCCGCCCTCGGCTTCGCCGTGTTCGCCGGTGCGATGACCCTCGGGCGCGCCGCCGGTAACGGGGTCGTCGAGTCGCTGGGACGGGTCCGGTCGTTGCGGGTCGGCGCGGTCGTCTCCGCCGTCGGAGTCGTCCTGCTGCTCGCGGTGCCGGTCCTGGGTGTCGCGTACGTCGGGGCGCTGCTCTGGGGCCTTGGTATCGCGGTGGCCTTCCCACTCGCCATGAGCGCTGCCGGGGAGACCCCGGGTCGCGGGCCGTCCGCTATCGCCACGGTGGCGACCATCGCCTACGCGGGCTTCCTGGTCGGGCCGCCGCTGATCGGGACCCTCGCGCACGAGGTCGGCCTGGACCGCTCGTTGTGGGTCGTGGTGATCCTGTCTGCGGGGATCTTCGTGCTCGCCGGCAACGCACGCGACCCGAGGTGGACCGGCAGCGGCTCGACCCGCGTGCGAGGCTGACCGGATGCCCGAGGACCTCGACGGCGCCCTCGCGGCGCTGCGGCCGCTGCTGCTCGACGAGCACTCGCTCGTCCGGGCGGTCGCGGCCGGGCGTCGGCGCTCCGCCCACCCGGCCTGGCAGCGGGTCGAAGTGCGGCCGATCGACCTCAAGACCGGACGTCACCTGCAGGTCGTGACCCGCGACGAACAGGCCGCCACGACCGCCAACCATGCCTATGGCCCCGCGGCTGCGGAGGCGGTCGACTCCCTGCTGGCCGAGCCGTTCGGCAACTGGCACGTGCAGACGACCGACGAGACGGTCCAGCTGCGGGTGACCAAGAAGGGTCTCGCCCAGGTGCACCGCGCCGCGTCCCGGGCGGAGCAGCAGACCGGCCACGACCGTGAGCGCAAGCACCTGATCGACCCGGGCGACCCGCTCTTCACCGTGCTCGGAGCCGGCGCCGGCAAGCGTCGTCAGGTGGACGCGTTCCTGCGTGCCCTCGAGTCGGTGGTCGACGAGGCCGACCTGCCTGCTGACCGGCCGCTGCAGGTCGTGGACCTCGGCTGCGGCAACGCCTACCTGAGCTTCGCGGCCTACCGGTTCCTCGCTGCGTCGCGCGACGTCCAGCTCACCGGCGTCGACGTGCGGGCGCAGTCGCGGGAGCGCAACACCGCGCTGGCCGCCGAGCTCGGCTGGTCGGACACCGTCCGGTTCGTCGAGGGGACGATCCTGGACGCGCCGCTCCAGCCGCCGGTCGACGTGGTGCTCGCCTTGCACGCTTGCGACACCGCCACCGACGACGCGCTGGCGCAGGCTGTCCGCTGGGGGGCACCCGTCGTCCTCGCGGCGCCGTGCTGTCACCACGACCTGCAGCGCCAGATGCGCGAGGCCGGGTCGCCGG
>DASVED010000348.1:0-4947 GCA_036380775.1 Actinomycetes bacterium | reverse complement strand
ACGTCACCACCCAGGCGGTGCTCGCGGTCCTCGACGCCAAGCCGTCCTCGGCCGTCGGCGTCCTGACCAAGGGGAAGCAGCGCGTCACCGCGTTCGTGCCGACCGACCGGGCGTTCCGGGTCCTCGCCTACGACCTGACCGGTGACTGGATCCGCAGCGAGCGCAAGCTCTTCAAGGCCGTGGCGAGCCTCGGCATCGACACCGTCGAGACGGTCCTGCTCTACCACGTGGTCGCCGGCTCGACCATCAACAGCAGCGAGGTGCTGGCCTCCGACGGTGCGGCGCTGACCACGGCCCAGGGCGGCGACGTCACGGTTGACGTGCTCAGCCCGCAGGGCCAGGTCCGGCTGCAGGACGTGGACACCGACGACGTGGACCCGATGACGGTTCCGCGGTTGCTGGACCTGAACAAGGGCAACAAGCAGATTGCGCACGGCATCTCGTTCGTGCTGCGCCCGGCGGACCTCTGACGAGCTGTCAGCGGGGTCGCACCCGCCACGGCGCGGGATGGGTCGCCGACCGACGACGTCAGTCGGCGGCCCATCCCTTGGCCACGTCGACGGCCGCTCGCCACCGCTCGTAGGTCGTGGCGTCCGGCGACGGCGTGCTGGGCTCGAAGCGTGAGTCCAGCCGCCAGGTCGAGGCCAGCTCGTCGGTCGAGGACCACACCCCGGTGCCGAGCCCGGCCAGGAACGCCGCCCCCAGCCCGGTCGTCTCCAGCACCTCCGGCCGCTCGACCGGCATCGACAGCGTGTCGGCCTGCAGCTGCATCAGCAGCCCGTTGGCCGCGGCGCCGCCGTCAACCCGCAGGGTCCGCACGTCCGGCAGCAGCTCGATCACGTCGCGCACCTCGAAGGCGATGGCCTCCAGCGTCGCGCGGGTCAGGTGCGCGCGGGTCGTGCCGCGGGTGATGCCGAGGATGGTGCCGCGCGCCGACGGGTCCCAGTCGGGCGCGCCGAGCCCGGTCAGCGCGGGCACGAACACCACGCCGCCCGAGTCCGGCACGGTGCGGGCCAGCGCCTCGGACTCCGCCGCTGCACCGATGATGCCGAGCCCGTCGCGCAGCCACTGCACGGCCGAACCCGTCACGAAGATGGCGCCCTCGAGGGCGTAGGTCAGCGACCGGTCCGGACCCATCCACGCCACGGTGGACAGGAGGCCGGCGTCCGAACGTACGACCTCGGGACCGGTGTTGACGAGGACGAACGAGCCGGTGCCATAGGTGCACTTCGACTGGCCCACCGCGAAGCAGGCCTGCCCGAACAACGCCGCCTGCTGGTCGCCCGCGATGCCCGCCACCGGCAGGTCGAGGCCGAGGAACGCCGACGGGTCGGTGCGACCCACCTCGCCGTACGACGGCACGACCTCCGGCAGCGCCGCGCGCGGCACCCCGAACAGCTCGCAGAGCTCCTCGCTCCACTCGCCGCGGTCGAGGTCGAAGAGCAGGGTGCGCGAGGCGTTCGACGCGTCCGTCGCGTGGCGCGCGCCGCCGGTGAGACGGGCGACGAGGTACGCGTCGACGGTGCCCACCACGGTCGACCCCTCGGTGACGCCGCGCCAGGCCGGCTGGTCGTTCTCGGCCAGCCAGGTGAGCTTGGTCGCGGTGAAGTACGGGTCGAAGCGCAGCCCGGTGAGTGCCCGGACCCGGTCCTCGTGCCCGGCCTCTCGCAGCCGGTCGCAGATGGCTGCCGACCGGCGGTCCTGCCACACCACCGCGCGCCGCGGAGCCGCCAGTGTCGACCGATCCCACAGCACCGCGGTCTCGCGCTGGTTGGTGATGCCGATGGCCGTGACCCGCTGGCCCTCCAGCGCTTGCCCGCAGGCCGACAGCGTCGCCTGCCAGATCTCCTCCGGGCCGTGCTCGACCCAGCCGGGCCGCGGGAAGTGCTGCGGGAACTCCTCGTAGCCGCGCGCCACCACCCGGGCGTTCTCGTCGACGACAAGGGCCGTCACCCCCGTCGTCCCGGCGTCGATGGCGAGGACGCTCATCGGCCGGCTCCCGGTGCCGCGGCGACTCGCCGTCCGACGCTTGAGAAGGTCATGCGGCGGACCATAGCGGGGGTCGTAGGGTCTGACCCATGCGTATCGGCGTGCTCACCGGTGGTGGCGACTGTCCAGGTCTCAACGCGGTCATCCGCGCCGTCGTGCGCAAGGGGGTGACGGCGTACGGGCACCAGTTCGTCGGGTTCCGGGACGGCTGGCGCGGGCCGATCGAGGGCATCACCCGGCCGCTGGACGTCGACGCGGTGCGCGGCATCCTGCCCCGCGGCGGCACCATCCTCGGGTCGTCCCGGACCAACCCGTTCAAGATCGATGGTGGCCTCGACCACATCGAGGCCAACCTCGAGCGGCTCGGAGTACACGCCCTCATCGCCATCGGCGGTGAGGACACCCTGGGCGTCGCCACCAGGCTGCACGAGCACGGCGTGAACGTGGTCGGCGTCCCGAAGACCATCGACAACGACCTCAACGCCACCGACTACACCTTCGGCTTCGACACCGCGGTCAACGTCGCGATGGAGGCGATCGACCGGCTGCACACCACGGCTGAGTCGCACCACCGCGCGCTCATCGTCGAGGTGATGGGCCGGCACGCCGGCTGGATCGCGCTGCACGCAGGGATGGCCGGCGGCGCCAATGTCATCCTCATTCCCGAGGTGCCGTTCGACATCGACAAGGTCTGCGAGTACGTCGAGTCGCGCTTCGAGAGCCACTACTCGCCGATCCTCGTCGTGTCGGAGGGCGCGACACCGGCCGAGGGCACCATGGTGCTCGCCGACGGGGAGCTCGATGCGTTCGGCCACGTGCGCCTCGGCGGCATCGGCCAGGTGCTGGAGAGGGAGATCGAGAAGCGCACCGGCAAGGAGGCGCGCACGACGGTCCTCGGCCACATCCAGCGCGGTGGCACGCCGACCGCGCGCGACCGCTGGCTGGCGACCCGCTTCGGGCTGCACGCCATCGACGCAGTCGAAGACGGCGACTGGGGGAAGATGGTCGCCCTGCGCGGCACCGAGATCGAGCGGGTGCCGCTGGGCGACGCGACGACAGTGCTCAAGCTGGTCGACCCGCACCTCTACGCCGAGGCGGAGGTCTTCTTCGGCTGAGCGGCCGTCCGGCGCAGCGGCCGGTGCGGTCACTCCGGCGGCGCCAGCGCCAGCTCGACCAGCCCGTCCGGTGCCAGCACACCGCGCACGATGGTGAGTGCCCGCGCGCGCTCGTCGTCGGTGCGGCTGTCCGGGTCGGCGGCCTGGGCAGCCCAGTCGGCGGCGTCGACCAGCGCGCGGACCGACCGGTAGTAGACGAGTCGGTCCTGGTCGAGCTCCTCACCTGCGTACCCCTCGAAGAACCAGGCCCGCTGCTGCGCGTCGACCGGGGCGAAGCCGGGGAGCCCGCCGACGACGAACATCAGGTCTCGCTCCGGCGGTGCGAGGACGGCGTCGTCCCAGTCGACCAGCCAGACGGCGCCCCCGTCGCCGACGAGCAGGTTGCCGAGGTGCGGGTCGCCGTGGCAGACCACGTGGCGCGCGTCCCGGCCGCGCAGCGCGGCGCCGAGCCGGTCGGCCTGCGCGAGGACGAGTGCGACGCGGTCGGCGCCGGCGCACCACGCGTCGGCCACGGCGCGGGTCACGTCGTCGGCGCCGTCCGGCGACTCGTGCAGCCGGGCATCGAGGTCGCGCACCAACGACGCGAGCCCGTCGTGGGTGTGGTCCTCGCGGGGGAGTACGTCGGCGAGCTCACCGGTCACCACCGTCGCATGCGCTGCCGAGAGCAGCGCGCCGAACGACCGCCAGTGCGCTGCGCTCATCCCACCGGCCAGCGCCTGCGCGTCCGACACCCACGGCGCGACGGACAGTCGCCGTCCGGCGCGCTCGGTCCACAGGTGTCCGTCCCGGCTCCTAACCGGCGCAGCGACCCCGTCGACGCCGAGCTCGGCGAGGTGCGCCGTGACGAGCAGCCCAGCGGTCGTCCCGCCACCGGTCAGCTTGACGGCGTACGGCGTGCCGTCTGCCGCGACGGCCCGCCACAGCTGCGCCGCCACGTCCGCGCCGTGCGACACCGCGTCGACCGACGCGAGGTCCACCCCGAAGTCCGCACGCACCCAGTCGCGCAGATGACGGCCAGCCGTCATCCGTCGTCGAAGGCGGGGCCGCGCGGCTCGGCCGCCGTGTCACGGCCGGACCTGAACTCATGGACCATTCCGGCCGCGAAGAGGCAGCCGAAGGCGAGGGTCCCGCCGGGGAACGGGTGACCCAGCATCAGGAAGAAGGCCGCGAGGGCGAGCAGGATCCACTCGCTGCGCGGAGCTCCTTGCCGGCGGGCGGCGAGCGCCAGCGCACCGACCGCGACCAGCCAGCCGGGGGTCCCGACGATGCTCAGCCCGAAGACGGGGCTCACGCCCGGCCAGTCCTTGACCACCTCGAAGACGCCCTCCTGCTGGATCGGCGACAGGTCTCGTGCACTGCGCATCGCCAATCCGGTGGCGATCCCTGCGACGGCGTCGTAGGCGCTGAAGAAGACGAGGAAGACCCCGAGACCCAGCCGAGTCGACCAAGCGCCCGCGTGGCCGAAGTCGTCGGCGAGCAGGATGACGGACAGGACGACCAGGCCGACCAGCGCGAGCTGGATGACGTGGAAGACCGCGAACCAGGTCGCCACGTCCATCACGGACTGCGCGTCGAGCTCCGGCAGGGGATGCAGGATCTCGAGGAGGGCGAGCGCGAGCGGTGGGCCGAGGATCAGGACACGGCGAAGCCGTGACGGCACCAGCCAGGTGCGTTCGGGAGCAGCCATGTGTCGATTTTGCTCCTAGATGGCAGCCTGTCTGTGTCGAAACTGCTCCGGACACGGCAGGGCCCGGGACGGTTGCGCGGACCGTCCCGGGCCCTACCTGCTCCCCTGCCGGAGGAGTTCCAGTGGTGGCCTAGCTGGCGACCGCCGCGGCCGCGT
>DASVED010000347.1:0-9749 GCA_036380775.1 Actinomycetes bacterium | reverse complement strand
CGTGGCCACGGTCCGCTGGACGGCTGACCAGATGATGCGCCGGCTGCTCCCCCACGGATCCGAGCCGGAGTGGCGCGACCCCAGCGGCACCGTCCGGCTGGCCGAGGTTCCGGCTGACCCGGCCTGGATCGGCGAGCGCATCAGCCGGCTCGAGGAGGAGTCGGGCGGGCGGGTGGCCTTCCTCACCCGGCTCGGCGAAGGACTCCTGCCCGGCGTCGACACGGTCCTGCAGGACGGCGACATCGTGCACGTCATCATGCGCGACGACGAGGCCGACGCGATCGAGTCCGTGTTCCGGAGCCGGTCCACCACCACTGCCGAAGGCGGTCAATGATGCGCGCGGAAGCCAGCGTCTGATGCGCGTCGCGATCGCCGGAGCCGGCAGCGTGGGGCGTTCGGTCGCCCGCGAGCTGCTCGAGAACGGGCATGAGGTCCTCCTGCTCGACAAGGACCCGAGCGCCATCAAGAAGGTGTCGGTGCCCGATGCCGAGTGGCTGCTGGCCGACGCCTGCGAGGTGACCTCGCTGGAGGAGGCCGGGCTGCACGAGTGCCAGGTGGTCGTGGCCGCGACGGGTGACGACAAGGTGAACCTGGTCGTCTCGCTGCTGGCCAAGACCGAGTACGGCGTCCCTCGGACCGTCGCCCGGGTCAGCAACCCGAAGAACGAGTGGATGTTCGACGAGGCCTGGGGCGTGGACGTCGCGGTCTCGATGCCGCGGCTGATGACCGCGCTCGTCGAGGAGGCCGTCAGCGTCGGCGACCTGGTGCGGATCTTCACCTTCCAGCAGTCCAACACCGACATGCTGGAGCTGACCCTGCCCGCCGACTCGCCCGTCATCGCCAAGCGCGTCGGCGACGTGGACTGGCCGCAGGACACAGCTCTGGTGGCGATCATCCGCGAGGGCCGGCCGATCGCGCCGAGCCCCGACGACCCGCTGGAGGCCGGCGACGAGCTGCTGTTCGTCGCGACCCCCGACATGGGCCCCTCGCTCGAGGAGCTGCTCGCCCCGCACGCCCGCTGACCCCGCCCCTCGCGCGTTGACCACGTTTACGTGGTCATCACCTGCTTCGCCATGCGCAGACGCCTTGCGGAGCGTGTGTTGACCACGTTTACGTGGTCAAACTCGCGGCGGCTAGCGGCTAGCGGGTGGTGGGCTCCAGCGGGGTGCGGCCGCGGGTCAGGAGGTAGACCATCGCGCCCAGGGCAGCAACCTGGAGCGGCCAGCCCAGCGCGATCTTGCTGGCGCCCAGCCAGCCGATTTCGCCGGCCAGGTACAGCGGCCACTGCACGGCGACCCGGACGGCGCACGGCACCACGAGCACCCAGGTCAGCCGGGTGCAGAGCTTCACGATGCCCGGGTCCCCCCGCCAGGCCGTGACGTCCCCCGTCACCGAGCCGATCATGAAGCCGACCAGCGGCCAGCGGACCAGGATCGACAGGGTGAGCCCGACCGCGTACGCCGCGTTGTAGAGGATGCCGGGCAGGAAGACGTCCTCGGCCCGACCGGACCGCGAGGCGAACAGCGCCGCAATCCCGATGCCGACCAGGCTGTTGACGACGAACTGCACCGACTGCCGCTGCGCGAGCCGCACGACGAGCAGCACGACCGCCAGGGCGATGCCGACGGTCAGTGACAGCCGCAGCTCGTGGGTCGGGACGTAGGTCAGGGTGAAGCCGAGCGTGGGGAGTGCGCCCTCGACCATGCCGCGCCGCCCGCCGAGCGCCTCCGAGAGCCGGGCCCGCACGACCTCCTCGACGGTCCGCGCATCCACGCCGGGCAGGTCGGGCGCGGCCGGGGACGGGTCGCCGCCACCCTCCTCGCGCGGGACCCCGGTCCGGGCCTCGGGCGGCGAGCTCACTCGGCGCCGGCCGGCCGCAGCTCGTAGCGCGGGTTGAAGATGACGGGGTGCTCGCCGTCGCGGGTCACTCTGCCGTAGCCGATCAGCTCACGGCCCGGCTCGATGCCGGGGATCTGCCGGCGGCCGAGCCACACCAGGGAGATCGAGCCGGTGCCGTCGTAGAGCTCGGCGACCAGGGCAGGTACGCCGGCACGGGGCCGCAGCGTGACCGTCCGCAGGGTGCCGGCGACCCGGACCCGCTCCCGGTCCGGGAGATCGCGGACCAGCGTGGCGCCGACCTCCGCGCAGCCCTTCTGCAGCTCGGCCGCCTCGTGCTCCTTCGCGGAGCTGGCCAGGCGGTTCACCGCGCGGCGCAGGACGCCCTGTGAGTTACCCATGCGTTCAGCGTATGCCCGCGCGGGGCCAGCCGGGGGTCGGCTCGGGTCAGTGGATCTCGGTGATCTCCGGGCCGCGCTCGAACGGCTTGAGGTCGCCCGCACGGCGGGTGCCGTCGTCGGCGCCTGCATCGGACTCGGCTTCGTCGGCGTCGCCCTCGTCACCGGTGTCCGCGGACCCGGCGGCACCGGGTGCCTCCGGCAGCCGCAGCGGGATCGGCTCGCGCGGCGCCATCGCCTCGAACCCACGAACCACGACGACGTCGCGGAAGACGGCCACCAGGTCCTCTCCCGCATCCTCCTCGACCGCCGCCCGGCCGGTGAGGACACCGCGCAGGAACCAGCGCGGACCGTCGACACCGACGAACCTTGCGGGCTGGACGCCGGAACTGCCGTCGGCCGAGCGCACCGGCACCTTCGTGCGCAGCTCGGTGCCGAGCGGACCGTCGACCTCGTCGGACGTGCCGCCCTGCTTGGTGATGCCGGCCCGGATCTCGCCGCGGACCTCGTCCCAGATCGACTCGGTCCGCGGTGCCGCGAAGGGCTGCAGCTGCAGCGCGGAGTCGGCCAGCACCACGGTGACCGCGACCACCTGGCTGGTGGCCTGGTCGGCCTCGACCCGTACCTCGAGGCCGGGGCGGGCGGGCAGCCACATGCCGCCCAGGTCCACCCGCCCACCGGCCGCCGGGTCGTCGACCTCGCCGGCGTCCCACGGACCGTTCTCCCGGCCCGCACCGGCCGGCGCTGGAACGGACACGGCGTCGTCGGCAGGGGCCTCCTCGTCCACGTCGTCCGGAGCGGACTCGGCAGCGACCTGCGAGTCCTGCGGCTCATCGTCTCGACGACGGCGTCGGAACACGCTCACACCTCTGTCTTCTCGGGCACTGACGGGTCGGTCCGGCCGTCGGCGGGGGTGAACCCACCGGTCGACCCGTGTCCACCCTCACCCCTGGCCGACCCGGGCAGCAACTCCACCTCGTGGAAAGCGGCCTTCTCGACGCGCTGCACGACCAGCTGGGCGATCCGGTCGCCGCGCGAGAGCCGGACCGTCTCTCGCGGGTCGTGGTTGACGAGCAGCACCTTGATCTCACCCCGGTAGCCGGCGTCGACCGTGCCGGGGGCGTTGACGATCCCGAGCCCCGACCGGTGCGCGAGACCGGACCGGGGATGCACGAACGCCGCGAAGCCGTCGGGCAGTGCGATCGCGAGGCCGGTGGGCACCATGGCTCGCTCGCCCGGTGCGAGCTCGACATCGACAGCCGTCACCAGGTCCGCGCCGGCGTCGCCCGGGTGGGCGTATGACGGCAGAGGCAGCTCGGGGTCGAGCCGCCGCACCAGCACGTCGACACCCGTCGGTCCCGCATGGTCGGCCACGGCGGAAGACCCTACGCGACGACGGCTCACCCGAAGAGCGTCCGCTCCACCAGCCCGATCGGCAGCCGGCCGGAGCCGGCGGCCCGGTCGTGGAACTCGCGCAGGGGCCCGCGCGCCTCGGCGAGCCACCGGTCGCGCATCCGGTCGATCTCCAGCGCGCCGGTCAGGTACGACGAGGCCTGGGTCGGCCAGGCGCAGTAGCGCAGGACCTCGGCCTGCGCGGTGTCCCGGGACAACGAGGTCCGGGTGGCCATGAACTCCACCGCCTCCTCGATGGTCATCTCACCTCGGTGCAGAGCGGTGTCGACGATGATCCGCGCGGCGCGGAACAACCGGAAGTCGCGCTGGGCGAGCTCCTGCTCCGGCGTACGGAAGAAGCCCTGCTCGCGCAGCAGGTCCTCGGTGTAGAGCCCCCACCCCTCGACGAAGTACGTGGACCCGAACACGAACCTCAGCGGTCGCGCTCCGCCGGTCGCCGACTGTGCCGCGAGCCAGGCGAAGTGCCAGTGATGACCGGGGTACGCCTCGTGCACCGCGATGGACCAGGCACCGTGCCGGTTGTTGGTCGCCAGGCGCGCGGCGACCTGCTCCGGCGTGGCGTCGTCGGGCGGGTACGGGACGAAGAAGTGACCAACCGCCGGCTGCCCGCCGCTCCCCGGCACGGGGGCGAACGGCGGTGGCTGCATGTAGTGGGCGACAGCCAGCATCGTGCGGGTGAAGGGCGCCGACGGCGCGACGACGCACCTCTCGCCGGCCGGCACGGTGACCAGCTCGTGCTCGACGCAGAACGCCCGCGCCGCGTCCGTCGCCTCCCGGTAGAGGGCGAGCATCTCCTCCGGCGTCTCGGGGTGGTCGTCGTTGAACCCGCGCACGACGGAGATGAAGTCGTCAGTGCCGTGCAGTGCCTCCGACCGCTTACTCATGTCGGCAGCCAGCTCGTCGTAGGCGGCGCGTCCCTTCTCCTGGAGCTCGCGGGAGCCGTACGTGAGACCTTCCGCCTCGCGCAGGAGAGCGTCGTAGCGGCGTTCGCCGATGGCCCACTCCCCCGTCGCCCGCTCCACGAGGCCCTCGACGTGCGCACCGAAGCGCTCGAAGGCGGCGGCCGCCTGCTCACCTGCCTCGGCGACGAGCCGGCGCCCGGTCTCGTCCTCGATCTCCCCCGCGACCGCACGGGCGTAGACCACCCCAGCACGGATCTGGCCCATCGCCCGGCGCAGCAGGGCGGGGTGAGCGAGCTCCGGGTCCAGGTTCGCGATCCCCTGGTCGAGCAGCTCAGGCGTCGCCCGCAGCCGGGCGGCGACCATCTCGGCAAGCTCGGGCTCCGGACGCAGCCGGTTGATCAGCAGGACGAACACCCCGGACAGGGCGGCGCCCGCGTAGTGGTCAGGGCTTCGCCGCCAGTCGGCCCAGTCGCGCTGCACCGCGCGCCCGCGCAGCACCATCAGCACCAGGTCCCTGTCGATGCGCTCCTCCAGGGTGAGGTCGGCGTCCGCCAGCTCACCCAGGCGTCGGGACCACTCGTCCTCGGAGCGCTCCCGCGTGGCGATACCGGCGGCGGACATGTCGGGCAGCTCGCCGTCGTGGTCGAGCACTCCGAGGCCGCTGGCCAGCACCGGGTTGGCCGCGAACTGGTCGGCGAGGAGCTCGGCTGCGAGCACGTCGAAGGGTCGGCCTCCGGTGGGGATCGGCATCCGCGCACGGTAGTGGACGGGGTGGGAGCCAAGGCGTGCCAGGCTGGGCGCTCGTGCGGACGTACGACGAGAAGCTGACCGCCCCGATCGGCCTGTGGGCCGCCGTCTGGGTCGGCTCACTGGTGCTGGCCGTCTCCTTCTACGCCGCGCTGGGCCCGGTCTTCGGCCTGCTCGCGCTGGCGGTGCCGGGCGTGACGCTGTCCGTGCTGCTGGCCCGGTCGGCTGCGGTGGTGCGGGTCGAGGACGGGCATCTCACGGCGGGGCCGGCCCGCATCCCGGTGTCCGCCCTCGGCCCGGCCACGGCGCTGAGCGCCGACGAGTCCCGCGACATCCGTGGCCCGGGGTCCGACCCGGCCGGCTACCACCTCATCCGCGGCTGGGTGCCGGCCGGCGTCCGCGCAGAGGTCACCGACCCGGGCGACCGGACGCCGTACTGGTTCGTGGCCTCCCGCCACCCCCAGCGGCTGGCCGATGCCATCGAGGCGGCGCGCACGACCAGGGGGTCGAGCGCCGGCTAACCCTGACGGGTCCGCCGGCGCAGGTCGTCCCGCACCTGCTCACCGACCCGCCGGGTCTCCCGGTGGTTCACCAGGCTGCCGGCCACCGCGCCGGACATCATCGGGCCGAGGGTGCTGAGGTTGCGGCCGGCCCGCCGCAGCAGGCGCTTGCGCAGGGAGCGCTTGGCGGCTGCCCCGAGCGAGAGCCGCAGCACCCCCGGCGCGAACGGGTCGACGCCGCGGCGCTCGGTCCAGGCCACCAGGTAGGCCTGCATCCGGGCGCGGGTCGACCCCGCCACCGGCACCTCGAAGACCTCGTGCAGCTCGGCGATCAGCTTCACCTCGATCGCTGCGACCAGAAGGGTCTCGGCGGCCAGCTGGACCGGCGTGGTCAGCAGGGTCGGCGGCGCGGCGAACTCCGCCGCAGCGAGCGCACCCCCGGCCGCCCCGACGGCGCCGGTGGCCTTCGAGGCGCCGGCGATCAACGTCTGGGCCAGGTCGTCCGGGCCGAGGCCGGGGTGCTGCGCGCGCAGCGTCTCCAGGGTGCGGACCGGGATGCGGGGCGCGATGTCGAGCAGGAGGTCGACCAGCCAGCCTCCGCCGAGCACCGAGGCGCGGCCCGCCGACCTCGCCGAGCCCGCGAGGGCCTTGGTCAGGCTCCCGAGCTCCCGGCCGCGCTGGCGTGGGCTGACGTCCGGCCGGTCGGTCATCCTGGCGACCAGCGCGCCGACGCCCCCGGACCCCTGTGAAGCATCGGGGTCGGCGGGGGCGTCGGGGAGATCCTCCGGGAGATCCTCGCCGCGGACAGGGTCGGTGCTCGGACCAGTCATGCCAGTCATGACCTGAGCCTGCCCACTTTGCTGCGGGTCAGGCGGCGCACTCCTTGCAGATCAGCTGGCCGTTCTTCTCCGAGGCGAGCTGGCTGCGGTGGTGGACCAGGAAGCATCTCGAGCAGGTGAACTCGTCGGCCTGGCGCGGGAGCACTCGCACCGAGAGCTCCTCGTTGGACAGATCCGCACCGGGGAGCTCCAGCGACTCGGCCAAGTCGGCCTCGTCGACGTCCACGGTGCTGGCGGACTTGTCCTGCCGCCGGGCCTTCAGCTCCTCGAGGCTGTCCTCGGACATCTCGTCATCGGTCTTGCGGGGCGAGTCGTAGTCGGTCGCCATGAAAGTTGTCACCCCTTCGCCGAGAGGGTGGCGGTGGAGCCACGGTCAATCGGTGTTCGTCGTACGCGGTGGTCAGGTGGTGTCGATCGTTGCCCGTTCGTGCTGCGGGGCGTGTAACGCTCGACCCCCTCGGTTTGTGCCCGGTGCCGGCGAACCCGGGGTCCATGCCTCCACCGGCTCGCGCGACGGCGGACTGTACCCCACACCCGCCCCCGCCGCAGCGCCTCGTCCACCTCCCGTCACCCACCGTGAGATCTGACACGATTTGCGAGGTTTCCCGGGGATGGTGAGAGGGTGATCGGCATGAGCGAGTTCCAGCAGGAGATCCAGGCCCGGCTCCGCTCGGCCCACGAGTCGCTCGCCCAGGCCCGCCAGGACGGCGACGACTACCTGGTCCAGGTCCGCCTCGGTGAGCTCGAGTCCCTCGAGCGGATCGCCGGCGAGCACGCCGTCGCCTGCTGAGGCGACGCCCGCCGGCCCGACAGGGCGGCTCGCTCAGACCGCCACGACCTCGTCGGCGCCCAGCGTCGCGAGCAGCTCGGCCAAGGGCTCGAACAGCCCGGGCGGCGCTGCCACCACCAACGACTCGCCTGCCCCTGCCCCGCGTAGGCCGCCCACCACGGCGCCCGCCTCCTGCGCGACCAGACCGCCGGCCGCCAGGTCCCACGGCTTGAGCCCCTGCTCGTAGTAGGCGTCCACCCGACCGCTGGCGAGAGCGCACAGGTCGAGCGACGCCGCCCCCATCCGGCGGATGTCCCGGACCTGCGGCAGCACCGACCGCAGCACCTCCGCCTGCCGGGCCCGGCGGTTTGCGGAGTAGTCGAACCCGGTGGCGATCAGGGCCATCGCCAGGTCGGTCGTGGGGTTGACCTGCAGTCGTCGACCGTCGAGCCACGCTCCCCGTCCACGCACCGCGGTCCACGTCTCACCGCTGACCGGGTTCACCACTGCGCCGGCCACCACCTCGTCCCCCATCCTGGCGGCGACGCTGACGGCGAACGACGGGATCTCGTAGAGGTAGTTGACCGTCCCGTCGATCGGGTCGATGACCCAGGTCACACCCGTGGTGCCGTCGCGCTGCGCGCCCTCCTCGCCGAGGAACCCGTCGTCCGGTCGGGCAGCCGAGATGCGCTCGACGACTGTCCGCTCCGAGAGCTGGTCCATCGCCGTGACGATGTCGGTCGAGCTCGACTTGGTGGCCGTCACCTCGAGCCGGCCGTGCGGTCGCTCCTCGACGATGAGCCGTCCGGCGGTGGTGGCCGCGTCCAGCGCGACGGCGAGCAGGGCGTCAAGATCGTCCGATGTCACGGCGCCAGTCTGCCGGAGCCGAGGATCAGCGACCGCAGAGCGTCGGCCGGTCAGGGTCGCGCGCGTTCCGGCAGCAGTCGCGGGGGCACTCGTCGTGGCTCGGGCCCAGCGAGCCGAGAGCCGGTCGAGTCGGCACCTCGCCGCGCGCGACGGCTGCCCGCTCCAGCACGAGCTCGCGGACGGCGGCGACGAAGCGCGGGTGGGTGCCGACGGTCGCCGCACGGCTGCAGACCAGCCCCACCCTCGACGCCGTGGCGAGCGCCTCGGTGTCGAGGTCGTGCACGACCTCCATGTGGTCGGAGACGAAGCCGATCGGCACCAGCACCGCGGCCGGCACTCCGCGGGCGGCCAGGTCCTCGAGGTGGTCGTTGACGTCGGGCTCCAGCCAGGGCTGGGACGGGGGGCCGCTGCGGCTGCAGTAGACGAGGTCGTGTCCGTACTCGGTGCCGGTGATCGCGGCCACCTTCGCCGTCACGGCGCCGGCCGCGTCGAGGTGCTGCGCGGAGTACGCCCCTCCGTCGGGTCCGCTGGTCGCGTCCATGGCGGCAGGCACCGAGTGGGTGACGAAGACGACCCGGGCCTCCCCGCGTACGTCGTCAGGCAACTCACCCAGTGCCACCACCGTGCTCTCGGCCATCGGTTCGACGAAGCCCGGGTGGTTGAAGTAGTGACGCACGCGGTCGACGGCGGGTGCGCGGTCGCCCAGCGGTGCGGCCGCCGCGGCGAGGTTCTCGCGATACTGCCGGCACCCGGAGTACGACGAGTACGCCGAGGTCAGCACGGCGAGCACACGCGTCACGCCGTCGCCGGCCATCGCGGCGAACGTCTCGGTGAGGTATGGCGCCCAGTTCCGGTTGCCCCAGTAGACCGGCAGCTCGATCCCGTGCGCGGCGAGGTCGGCCTCGATCGCCGCGAGCAGCGCCCGGTTCTGCCCGTTGATCGGGCTGACGCCGCCGACCGCGAGGTAGTGCTGCGCGACCTCCTCGAGCCGCTCGCGCGGGATGCCCCGGCCCCGGGTCACGTTCTCGAGGAAGGGCAGCACCTCGTCGGGACCCTCGGGGCCGCCGAAGGAGACCAGCAGCAGCGCGTCGTAGGGAGCGGCGTCGGTGTCGGAGGCGGCGGCGGTCACAGCACTGCTCGTTCGCTCGTGCGCCTCGCTGGCGCTCGTCGCTCGCTCACAGGGGCATCGTCGCAAGAACCCGGAGGCCCCTGTCGGCGGGGTCCCGTAGCGTGCCGGGGTGCTGACCCCCTACCGCGAGCTGCTCGCCACACCCGGAGGGAAGGTCTTCTCCGGCGCCGCGTTCGTCGCGCGGATGCCGATCTCGATGGTCGGGCTCGGGATCGTGCTCCTCGTCGTCAGCGAGCGGGACCGCTACGGGCTTGCGGGGGCCTTGTCCGCCACGTTCGCCATCGTCAACGCGGCCGCCGCGCCGGCGATCTCGCGACTCATCGACCGGCTCGGCCAACGCCGGGTGCTC
>DASVED010000346.1:0-6247 GCA_036380775.1 Actinomycetes bacterium | reverse complement strand
CGATGAAGGGTCACTGAGCCGGCGGCATCTGTCTCGGAAGGTGGGCGGGTTCCGCACGTGTCGCAGCGCGCCTGGCGGGGCTGCGGCTCAGTAGGTGCACCGTTCCCCCGCCAGCCCGCGATGACGTGGCTCCGCCAGCCCGTCAGCAGGTCAGCGCTCCCAGGGCGCGGTGTCGCCCATCTTCTCGTAGTACTTCGCGAGGTGGCTCTTCACCCGGTCGATGTCCCCCTTGGGCAGGTCGACGCCGCCGCGTGAGCCCTCCATCACCGCGCCGGCCGCCATCACGCCGCGCGGTACCGCGGTCAGCTTGCCGCCCACCACGTCGGCGATGAGCAGCTTGTAGGAGCCGAAGTTCTCCGGCTTGTCGTCGTCGTACCAGACGTGCGCGTCTCGGTACTTCGCGTTGGGCTCGTCCTGCGCGTCAGCCCATTTCCGAACGCGCTTGTCGGCGGCGTCGCCGTCCCACGCGCGGTCTCGGTCGGCCAGCGGCAGGTCCTGGAATCTGGGTACGGACATCAGGTACTCCTGCATCCTCGTCGGCATCACCGTTCCTCGGCGACGTACCCACCGAGGCCGCAGTGACACGCGACCTGCGCACGGCACCACCCGTCGCCGGACGCCGCTGACCCTGGGACACAACCGGGGTAGGTGGTGCTGAGGTGGCGATGTCGGCACCCCACGCGGTGCGGTCAGCCACAGATGTGTCGGGGGGTCAGAGTGTCGGAGAGTCTGGGGTCGCAGTCGGCGGGCAGCCGACGGGGACCCTTCGTCAGGCGCCGGTCGTGTGGTGGGGCTCGGCGACCGGCTTGGACTCCGCCGAGCCGCGCTGGCGCAGGTAGACCGACGCGCCGACGATCACGGCGACGGCGAGGAACTCGCTCTGCCAGTTCTGGAACGACTCGAACCAGAACTGCGAGGTCCGCAGGAACTCCCACGCCGTCACGGGAGCCGCGCCGTGCGCCTGCTGCTCCTCGGAGTACGCGGTGGCGCCACCCGTCAGGTGCAGCAGGAAGGACGCGAGGAACAGGATGAGGAACAGCAAGGCCAGCGAGTGCTCGTAGATCCGCAGCACCAACCCGCCGCGCCGCACCGGCCACGGGATGTCGCTGCGGCGCAGGTCGGCGTCGCGCGGGTCGTCGTCCTGCGGTGCGTGGCCCTCGATCGGCTTCGACTCCGACGAGCCGCGCTGGAAGAGGAAGGCGGTGAGCACGACATACATGCCCATCTGCAGGAACTCGCTCTCCCAGTTCTCGAAGGTGGCCTCGATGAAATGGCCCGAGCCGAGGTACGCGCCGAGGGACACGGTCCGTTCGCCGTGCTCGGTCTGGTCGGCGTTGTAGGCCCGACCCCCGGCCAGCGCCATGCCGACGAACGAGAAGGCGAAGAGCGCGGCGTTCGCCAGGAGCAGGCCGTGGTCACGCAACCAGGTACGCATGCCCGGGATTGTGCACGCTGGCGCTGCGGGGTCGACGCCAAGGTGCCGGCTCGACGCGCCGCCGACTGTTTGCTTGCCCGGCGCCCTCGGATGTGTTTGGCTATCCCCACGCCCTAGACCCCGGTGTGCTGTTGTCGGTCACACCGAGCGGGTCGGGTAGCGAGCACTAGCTACATCTCCACGCCCCCTCGGCGACGCCGGCACACAGCGCACGACGTGTGGTCGACGGCCGCCCCCGGCCGGCGTGCCTTGTCCAGCAGGGTGGCAGGTATGCCCACGGAGGGGGGCGCACGGCGTCCCCGCCGATCTCTCGGCGGGGGCGCCGTGCACACCTCCGGCCTGATACGGGCTAGGCCCGTCGCGCGTGAGTCGTCACCACCGCACGGTGGCGGAGAAGTTGGCCTGGCCGGAGTCCGGGAAGATGCCACCCACGGTGGGGGAGATCCGGCCGTCACCGACGATCTTGGCCTTCTTGTGCGTGCCCTCGTAGGCCACGTCCTGGTTGTCGAAGTCGGCACTGCCGCGCAGCGCGTCGCCGTAGAAGGTGGTGCAGGCCTCGCCGGGGACGTGCAGGGTGAACGTCTCCGCCGGCGCGACGGTCAGCACCGCGTCGATCGTCACGGGTTCACAGACCTCTGAGCCCACCGGCAGGGAGCCGTCCTGGGCGGTCATGGTGACGTCGAGGTATCCCCCGAGCTCACCACTCGTCGCGGCTGCGATGCGCACGCTGTCGGCAGTTCGCTCGACCGAGCCGACGTAGTTGCTGCGGTCGATCAGCTCGGCCTGGGCGGCGTGGGCCGTGAGGGGGAGCGCGGACAGTGCGGCGGTGGCGAGAGTCGCGGCGAGCAGGGAACGATGACGCATGGTTTCTCCTGTCAGGGGCGGCAGGCCGGCCGGCCTGCGCGAGTGGCAGTGACCACACGACGGTGCGCCCGCCCTCTGACCGGGGACTTGCGGTGCGCTTGAGGGGGACTTGACGAGCGATCGGGGGAAGCCCGACGGCCCGGGGAGCGGCGCTCTCAGACGTCCAGCGACACCGCGAGCATCGCCGTGTCGTCGTCGTGCTGGGTGTCCCGGCCGAGCGCCGCCAGGGCCAGGTCGCACATCTGCTCCGGGGTCTGCGCCGAGGCGATGGCCGCCCGCAGCGTCTCGAGCCCGTGGTCGACCGGGAGCTGGCGGTCCTCGACGAGTCCGTCGGTGTAGAGCAACAGCATGGCCCCGGGCGGGAGGACGACCTCCAGCTCCGGGAACTCGGCAGCGCCCGCGCCGAGCGGCGGCCCCGGCGACACGTCCAGGTAGCGTGCGACCCCATCCACCGCGAGCAGCGGAGGCAGGTGACCGGCGGTGGCCAGGGTCAGCGCGCCGGTCTGCGGATCGAGCAGCCCGAAGAGGGCAGTGGTGATCTGGTCCTGCTCGAGGCCGGCCACCGCGGTGTCCAGCCGGCGCAGGACCTCGGCAGGCGCGACCTCGGTGGAGGCGAACGCCCGCGCCGTGGCGCGCAGCTGGCCCATCAAGGCCGCGGCCTGCAGCCCGCGCCCCATCACGTCTCCGATGACGAGAGCCACGAGACCGTGCTCGAGGGGGATCACGTCGTACCAGTCGCCGCCGATGTGCGTCCCGGCGGTGCCCGGGAGGTAGCGCCAGGCGAACGACACGCCGGGGACGCTCGGAAGACGCTGGGGGAGCAGGCTGCGCTGCAGGGTCAGGGCGGCGTCCCGCTCGCGCCGGTAGGACTCCGCGTTGTCGACGGCCACGGCCGCCCGTGCGGCGAGGTCCTCGATCAGGGTCACCTCGTCCACGGTGTACGGAGCTCCCTCGACGCGCGCGAGCTCGACGACTCCCAGGACGTCGCCCCGGACCGTCAGGGCCACGCCGAGACCTGCTTGCGCAGCGCCAGGTCCGGTCATGGTGAACCGCTGGCTCTGGCCGGTCCGGACCACGTCGGCTATCCCGCCGGCAGTCGTAAGGTCCAGCGCGGACGGTGGCCGCGGTGGCAGGAGCACCTCAGGGATCTCGGCCGGATCTCGGTGCGCCGTCGTCGCGACGTCGAACCTGTTCTGCCCGCTCTTCAGGTAGACCACGGCCCAGTCGCCGAACCGAGGCACCAGGACGTCGGTCATGTTGCGCAGCGTCTCCACCGGGTCGAGCGACGAGCCGAGCAGCCCGGCCGCCTCGGCCAGGAAGGCGGACCGTTCCCGCGCCGAACGTTCGGCGGTGAACAACCGCGCCCGCTCCAGCGCGACGCCGCACTGCCGGGCGATCGTGGCGAGCATGTCCAGCTCGGCCTGGTCGACCTCGTGCCCCACCGGGAACCGCAGCGAGAGAGCGCCGATCGGACGGTCTACCGCCGTGACCGGCACGCTGACGTTCGGCCCGTCGCCCCGGGCGACGCCGCGCAGGGCGGGGTACCTCTGCTCCAGGGCTGCACGTCCCTCCACGACAACGGGAGCGTTGGTGCGCACCGCCTCGCTCGCGGGCAGGTCCGCGCTCAGAGGAAACGTGGCCCAGCGCTCGCGCGAGCCGGGTTCCCCTCCGCCGAGGTCGAGCACCCGGAGGACGTCACCTTCCAGGATGGTCAGTGCGCTGAGGTCGGCGCCCAGGGTCGTGGCTGCCTGGGCGACGACGGCCGCCCCGACCTCCTCGTAGGTGCTCGCGCCGGCGAGCGCTGCGGTGACCCGGTGCAGCCTGGCGAGCCGCACGGCGACCGTCTCCGCGGCATGTCGGGCGTCCCGCTCGGCCCCTCGCAGCTGGCTCCGGTCCACAGCGACCGCGGTCTGGGCGGCGAGTGCTTCGACGAACGTACGTTCGTCCTCGTCGAAGAGCCGGGGACTGTCAAAGCTGAACCGCAAGGCGCCCAGCACGCGGTCCTCGACATGCAGCGGCACCGCGCACATGGACACCGTGCTCGGCTCGAGGCCGGTCAGCTCGGGGAACTCGGCGTCGCGATGCTCGCGCGACTCCAGCCACACCGCCTGGCCGGTCGCCATCGCCACGGCTGCCGGGAGGCGGGCGTCGCGGCGTTCGGAGCGGATCTGCTCGACGAGCTCGTCCTCGTAGCCGACCGCGCCTGGAATGCTGAGCCGGTCGCCGACCGGCACCAGCAGCCCACCGCCGGAAGCGCCGAGGGCGGCGACGCCCTGGGACACAACGACCCCGGCGACATCGTCCAGGCTCGTCGCGCCGGCCAACGACGCGGTCACCGCCTGCAGACGCGCGCTCCGGTCCGCCGACGCCTTGGCGGAGGCGATGGCGCCGAGCTCGTCGAGCAGGAAGCGCTCGAAGCTCGGCGGGTTCGGCGGATGTTCACCCCGGCCGACGGCCCCGAGCTGGTCGACCAGCGCGGTGACGTACCACCGACGGAAGGCGCGATGCTCCGGAGCACTCTCGAGGGTCAGCAGCCGGGCGGCCCGCGCGTAGGCGTCGACCTCGTCGAGAGCCGCCAGGTAGTCGCGGCCCGCGTCGGCCGACGCCACCGGCAGCGACAGGACGAGCCGGGTCCGCTCATGGCCCGACGCGACAGCCTGGAGGGCTTGCTGCTTGATCGAACGGCGAGCTTCGGCGAACCGCGTCGTGACGGTCCTGATCAGGCGGGCCAGGTCCGGGGTCACCCGCGCGGTGCTGCCTGACACGGCCCCCGCCTCCGCCAGCGTGAACTCCCGGAGCACGTTGTCGACGTGGGCCTTGGCCGCCAGCAGGAGCTCGGTCGGCACGTCGCCGAGGGTGACCTTGACGCGCGCCTGGCCGTCCTCGCCGAGGTCGGGCCAGGCGGCGAGCAGCGCGTCGACGTCCTGGCCGGCCTCGTCCTGGTCGTCCGGACCCCCGGGAAGAGCGAGCTCGGCCCAGACGACCTTGCCACCGCTGACCGGGTGGACGCCCCAGCGGTGAGCAACGGCCGACACGAGGGCCAGGCCGCGCCCGGTCATCGCGTCCGTGCCGGCAAGCGGCCGGACCGGCGCAACGGGGGAGTTGTCCTGCACCTCGACCCGCACGCCGGTCCCGCCCTGCCCGACGCGCAGCTGGACCGGCGCACCCGCATGCATGAGGGCATTGCTGGCCAGCTCGGTCACGACTGTCTCGACGTCGGAGATGACGGAGGTCGGCCACGACTCCTCGAGCAGCGCCTTGCTCGCGAGACGTCGAGCGGACGGCACGGCGTCCGGCTCGTCGCCGAGATGCCAGGTGTGCTGCACGAGGTGATTGTCCATGCTGACGCTGCTGAGGTCCCATGGCTCGCCGGTTGGGCTTCTGCCGTTGGAGCATGCCCCGGGAGCCTCAGGAGTAGTCCCGTGCGGCGTCGGGAACGAGGGCGTACGCGCGGACCGGCCATGTGCCGACGCCCTGCCAGGCCGGCGGCGCGGCATGCAACCGAGCACCGCTGGTAGGAACGGCACCCAGCCCGGTCAGGTGCTCGAGCACCAGCACCTGTGATCCCAGCAGCCGCGTGTGCGCCGGCCGGCTCGCATCGGCCAGGTCGTCGATGTTGACCGCGTCGATGCCGACGAGCGCTGGGCGGCGCTCCACCAGCCAGTCCGTGCCCTCGCCGGTCAAGAACGGTGCTTCTTCGGCGTACTCCGCAGTGCCCCACGACCTGTCGCCGCCGGTGTGCAGCAGGACGGCGGCGCCGGCGACGGCATCGTCTGCGACGGCTTCACTCAGGGCGCTGGCGAGCAGGTCTGGCCCAACCCCTCGCCCGCCTCGGCGCGCGTCCACGACGAGGATCGGCAGGTCCGCGACCGCCGACAGGGACAGGCTGGCGAGGTCGCCGCCGTCGGCGAACCGGTGGAACGGGCTGTCCAGGTAGGTGCCGGTGTT
>DASVED010000345.1:0-3380 GCA_036380775.1 Actinomycetes bacterium | reverse complement strand
GGACAAGGAGCCGGTGTTCGACTCGGTCGAGCAGCTCCTGCTGGTCCTGCCGGCCGTCGCGGGCATGGTGGCGACCCTCGGCATCCGTGACCAACGGCTCTCCGCCGCCGCTGCCACCGGGCACGCCCTTGCCACCGACGTCGCCGAGTGGCTTGTGCGGTCAGGCGTGGCCTTCCGGGACGCCCACGAGATCGCCGGCCGGCTCGTCCGGCACTGCGACGAGCAGGGTCTCGAGCTGTGGGAGGTCGACGACGCCGGGCTCCAGGGGGTCGACGAGCGGCTCAGTCCCGACGTACGCACGGTCCTCACCGTCCGGGGCGCCCTGGAGTCGCGTTCCACCCACGGCGGGACGGCGCCAGTCCGGGTTGCTGAGCAGCTGGCCGCCCTCGCCGACGCCACCCACGCCCACGCCGCCTGGGCCTCCGGGCCATAGGGTTCGCCGCGTGACGGCGCTGACGGCGGACGACGGCTCGCCGTTGAGCCCGGCCTTCTTCGACCGCCCGGTCCTGCAGGTCGCGCCCGACCTGCTGGGAGCCACTGTCACCCACCGCAGCCCGGCGGGGTCGGTCGCCGTCCGGCTGACCGAGGTCGAGGCCTACGACGGCGAGCGCGATCCAGGCTCGCACGCCTTCCGAGGGCAGACCCCGCGCAACGCGGTGATGTTCGGCCCGCCCGGCCGGGTCTACGTGTACTTCACGTACGGCATGCACTGGTGCATGAACCTGGTCTGCGGCCCGCCCGGGCACGCCTCCGCGGTGCTGCTGCGAGCCGGCGAGGTGGTTGCCGGCCGCGAGCTGGCCGCCGCCCGGCGGACGACTTCACGCAGCCCGCGCGACCTGGCCCGGGGACCGGCCAGACTCACCGTCGCGCTGGGGCTCGACGGTTCCCACGACGGCTCGAACGCGACGATCTCCCGCTCGTGCCTTGTGGTCCACGCAGGCCCGCGCACTGACCCGGCCCGAGTGCTGTCAGGGCCGCGCGTGGGCGTGGCGGGAGAGGGCGCCGCCCGTCCGTGGCGATTCTGGCTCGACGGCGAGCCGACCGTGTCCGCCTACCGGCCCGCGGTACGACGTCGCCGAGCGGCCCGGTCATCGGGCAGGCTGGGCCCCTGACCTCCGTACGTTCGAAAGGCACCCACCTGTGACCCCCGCCAGCGAGCTCCTCGACGACCTGCAATGGCGCGGGCTGATCGCCCAGAGCACCGACCTCGACGCGCTGCGAGAGGCCCTGGACGCCGGCCCCGTCACGTTCTACAGCGGCGTCGACCCCACCGCGCCCAGCATGCACGTCGGGAACCTGGTCCAGTGGGTCACCGCTCGGCGGCTCCAGCAGGCCGGGCACCGCCCGCTTGCCCTGGTCGGCGGCGCGACGGGACTGATCGGGGACCCCAGCGGCAAGAGCGCCGAGCGCAGCCTCAACGACGCCGATGTGGTGGCGGAGTGGGCCGACCGGATCCGTGACCAGGTGGCCCGGTTCATCAACTTCGACGGGCCGTCCGCGGCGATCATGGTCAACAACCTGGACTGGACCTCCCAGCTGTCGGCGATCGCCTGGCTGCGCGACATCGGCAAGCACTTCAGCGTCAACCGGATGCTGGACAAGGAGTCGGTCAAGGCCCGGCTGGCTGCGGACGGCATCAGCTACACCGAGTTCAGCTACCAGGTGCTGCAGGCCAACGACTACCTGGAGCTGTTCCAGCGCCACGGCTGCACACTGCAGACCGGCGGTAGTGACCAGTGGGGCAACATCACGGCCGGGGTCGACCTCGTGCGTCGCGTCACCGGAGCCTCGGTCCACGCACTGACGACCCCGCTGCTGACCAAGTCGGATGGGTCCAAGTTCGGGAAGACCGAGGCCGGCAGCGTCTGGGTCGATCCGGAGATGACGTCGCCCTACGCGTTCTTCCAGTTCTGGGTGAATGCCGAGGACCGGGACGTCGTGGGCTACCTCAAGGTGTTCTCGTTCCGCGACCGCGAGGAGATCGAGGCGCTGGAGAAGGCCGCCGCCGAACGGCCGGCCGCGCGCGAGGCCCAGCGAGCGCTGGCCGACGAGCTGACGGCGCTGGTCCACGGCCCGGAGCAGCGCGACGCCGTCGTAGCTGCCAGCCAGGCGCTGTTCGGCCGCGGCGAGCTGCGCGACCTCGACGAGCGGACGCTGGCCGCGGCGCTGGCCGAGCTGCCCCGCGCGGAGGTGCAGCGGACCGACGACGGTGGCCTGCCAGCGGTCGTGGACCTGCTGGCAGCGACCGGACTCGCCCCCTCGCGCTCGGCGGCTCGCCGCGCCGTCGCCGAAGGCGGGGCGTACGTGAACAACCTCCGCGTCACCGACGAGGACGCGAGGCCGGCCGACGCCGACCTGCTGGACGGGCGCTGGCTGGTGCTGCGCCGCGGGAAGCGCACCCTGGCCGCGGCCGAGCTCGTCGAGGGCGCGGAATGACGGTCGAGGAGCCGGGCGACGTCTCGTGGAGAAAAGGGCTCTTAGGTCACTGACCTGCGGATTTGCATTCGCGGCACGGCCTGCCTACTGTTCTCCACGTCGCCCGGCAGGGAGAGACGGACACCGGATCGGTGGCCGTTCCCGGGGTGGCTCCCGAGCGTGACAGACCCCGAGACCTCGGTCGCGGTGGTGCGGCACGTGCGGGAGGCGGGACAGGACCAACTGGTTTGACAGGCCCTGTGCGCCCCGCCTAGGTTAGAACGGTTGCCCCGAGACCAGGCCGAAAGGCCTCCATCGGTGTGCGTCCGCTCCTTGAGAACTCAACAGCGTGCCAAAAGTCAATGCCAAAAACCCCGTCCGGGGCGGCAAGGGCGACTCCTTCGAGTCGTGTCCGGTCATCCCGACGGAGATTCCTTTGGTACATGACAGACAACTAACGAAATTGCTAGTTACGTCTGCATTGCCAAGATCGCTCGTGGTCTCGCCAGACCGCGGGCGCTCTTCATAATGTTGGCAGCAGCGCTTCGGTGCAGCTGTCGCAAGACATTTACGGAGAGTTTGATCCTGGCTCAGGACGAACGCTGGCGGCGTGCTTAACACATGCAAGTCGAACGGTGAACCACCTTCGGGTGGGGATCAGTGGCGAACGGGTGAGTAACACGTGACCAACCTGCCCCTAACTCTGGGATAACCCCGGGAAACCGGAGCTAATACCGGATACGAGACCGTGCGGCATCACATGGTCTGGAAAGTTTTTCGGTTAGGGATGGGGTCGCGGCCTATCAGCTTGTTGGTGGGGTAATGGCCCACCAAGGCGACGACGGGTAGCCGGCCTGAGAGGGCGACCGGCCACACTGGGACTGAGACACGGCCCAGACTCCTACGGGAGGCAGCAGTGGGGAATATTGCGCAATGGGCGAAAGCCTGACGCAGCGACGCCGCGT
>DASVED010000344.1:0-13045 GCA_036380775.1 Actinomycetes bacterium | reverse complement strand
GAGCTGTCCACCCGTGACGACGACTCGTCGAAGTTCGTCGGGACCGACGAGCAGTGGGGCGTCGCGACGGACGTGCTGCAGAGTGTCGCCACCGAGTCCGGGCTCGAGCTCGTCCCCGACCCGGGCGGGGCGGCCTACTACGGCCCGAAGATCTCGGTCCAGGCCAGGGACGCGATCGGCCGCACCTGGCAGATGTCGACGATCCAGTACGACTTCAACCAGCCGGCCGGGTTCGAGCTGGAGTACCAGGCCGCCGACGGCACGCGCCAGCAACCCGTGATGATCCATTCGGCCAAGTTCGGGTCGATCGAGCGCTTCATCGGGGTGCTGGTCGAGCACTACGCCGGGGCGTTCCCGCCCTGGCTGGCGCCGGTGCAGGTGGTGGCGATCCCGATCACCGACGAGCACGTCCCGTATCTGCAGGACGTCGCGGCCAAGCTCGCGGAGCGCGGCGTCCGGGTCGAGGTCGACACCTCCGACGACCGGATGCAGAAGAAGATCCGCACGGCGCAGAAGCAGAAGGTGCCGTACATGTTGCTGGCCGGCGACGAGGACGTGGCCAAGGGCGCGGTGTCGTTCCGCTACCGCAGCGGAGAGCAGAAGAACGGCGTGCCGGTCGCGGACGCGGTCGAGGAGATCGTCCGGGCGGTCGCCGACCGGGTCCAGGTGTGACCATCACCCCACGAAACCGCTCGCTGCGCTCACGCTTCCGCGGGGACCCCGAATGAGCGGGCCAACGACGGGCGGGTCTGAGGGACCGGAGATCGTCCCGCAGGAAGGCGTCGGCACGCCGGACCGCCTGCAGCGGCTCTGGGCACCGCACCGGCTGGCCTACGTCAAGGGCGAGGACGGCACCGGGAGCGTCGACGGCGGCTGCCCCTTCTGCCGGATCCCGACACTTGACGACCGGACCGGGCTGGTCCTTGCCAGGGGCGAGACCGTGTACGCCGTCCTCAACCTGCACCCGTACAACCCTGGGCACCTGATGGTCGTCCCCTACCGACACGTCGCCGAGCTGGGGGACCTGACCGCGCAGGAGTCCGTCGAGGTGGCGGACTTCACCCGGCGCGCGGTCGACGCCGTGCGCGCGGCGTCGTCACCCCACGGTTTCAACATCGGGCTCAACCTGGGTCACGTCGCGGGGGGCTCGCTGGCCGACCACCTGCACCAGCACGTCGTCCCGCGGTGGGGCGGGGACGCGAACTTCATCACCGTCCTGGCCGGCACGAAGGTGATCCCGGCGCTGCTCGCCGAGACCCGGGACCTGCTGGCCGACGCCTGGGGCGACGGGGAGCCGTCGTGACGCCGAGCCGCCCCACGATGCTCTACGACGGCGCCTGCGGCTTCTGCACCCGCGCCGTCGAGGTCGCGCTCGAGCGGCTTCCCGACCGCGTCACCTGGGTGCCGTACCAGTCGGTCGACCTGGCGGCGTACGGCGTGAGCGAGGCCGAGGCCGCCCGGTCGCTGCACCTGGTGGACCCCTCCGGCCGGGTCGAGCACGGTGCGGCAGCCGTCGCTCGCCTCCTCGTCGTGTCCGGCGGTGCCTGGGCACTGCTCGGGGCGGCCCTGCTCGCCCCGCCGCTGTCCTGGCTGGCCGAGGTCGGCTACCGACTGGTCGGGCTGGCCCGCGGGCGGCTGCCCGGCAGCACGCCGGCGCTCGCCCGCCTGCCCGAGGACCGCCCGGGCGCCCGCCGGACCTGACTCGCCAGCGTGATCAGGATTCGGCGTTGTCGGCCTGGATCTTGGCGGCGAGATGCGAGGGCATCGGCTCGTGGCGCAGGTAGGTCCGCGAGAACGTGCCGGTCCCGTGTGAGAGCGAGCGCAGGTCGACGGCGTACCGCGTGATCTCGACCTGCGGCACGTCGGCGCGGACCATCGACCGGCCGCTGCCGACCGACTCGGTCCCGGTCACCCGGCCGCGGCGTGTGGACAGGTCACTCATCACCGCCCCGACGTACTCGTCGGACACCAGGACCTGCATCTCGTCCACCGGCTCGAGCATGTGCACGGTCGCTGCCTTCGCCGCCTCCTTGAGCGCCAACGCCCCGGCGGTCTGGAAGGCCATGTCGGAGGAGTCGACCGAGTGCGCCTTCCCGTCGAGCAGGGTCACCTTGATGTCGACGACCGGGTAGCCGGCCGCGACACCGCGTTCCATCTGGGTGCGGACGCCTTTCTCGACCGAGGGGATGAACTGGCGCGGCACCGCGCCGCCCACGACCTTGTCGACGAACTCGAACCCCGCACCGGACTCCAGCGGCTCGACTTCGATGTCACACACGGCGTACTGCCCGTGTCCGCCGGACTGCTTGACGTGGCGGCCCTTCCCGGCGGACTTCTCGGCGAAGGTCTCGCGCAGCTGCACGCGCAGCGGCACGGTCTCCACCTCGACGCCGTAGCGGTTCTTGAGGCGGTCCAGCAGTACGTCGAGATGGGCCTCACCCATGCACCACAGGACGAGCTGATGGGTCTCGGAGTTGTTCTCCAGACGCAACGTCGGGTCCTCCGCGACGAGCCGGCCGAGGCCCTGGGACAGCTTGTCCTCGTCGGCCTTGGACTTGGCGACGACGGCGACCGGCAGCAGCGGGTCGGGCATCAACCACGGCTCCATGAGCATCGGGTCGTCCTTGGCCGAGAGGGTGTCCCCGGTCTCGGCCCGCGTCAGCTTCGCGACCGCGCAGATGTCGCCGGCGATGGCCTGCGAGAGAGTGCGCTGGGTCTTGCCGAGCGGCGAGGTGATGGCGCCGACCTTCTCGTCGACGTCGTGCTCCTCGTGACCCCGGTCGGCCAGGTAGTGGCCGGAGACGTGCACCGTTGAATCCGGACGCAGCGAGCCCGAGAAGACGCGGACCAGCGATATGCGCCCGACATAGGGGTCGGTCGTCGTCTTCACGACCTCGGCGACCAGCGGGCCTGCGGGGTCGCAGGTCAGCGGACCGCGCGGGGAGCCGTTCGGCGCGGTGACCGGGGGCACCTCGTGCTCGAGCGGGGACGGGAACGCCTGGGTGACGACCTCGAGCACCTCCGCCGCTCCGAGTCCCGTCGGGGAGGCTGTCGCCAGCACCGGGTAGAACGAGCCCCTCGCGACCGCGGTCTCGAGGTCGTCGATGAGCACCTTGAGGTCGATGTCCTCGCCGCCGAGGTAGCGGTCCATCAGCGTCTCGTCCTCGGACTCCGCGATGATCCCCTCGATCAAGGCGTTGCGGGCGGTGTCGATGAGCGGCAGGTGCTCCGCGTCGGGCTCGCGCTCCACCCGGCTGCCGCCCGAGTAGTCGGCGACCGTCCGCGACAGGAGGCCGATCAGCCCCGCGGGCGAGCCGTCGTCGGCAGCCATCGGCAGGTAGAGAGGCAGCACGCCTTCGCCGAAGACGCGCTGGCAGATGGCGACCGCCTCGTCGAAGTCCGCGCGGTCCTTGTCCAGCTTGGTGACGACGACGGCGCGGGGCATCCCCACGGCGGCGCACTCCTCCCAGAGCATCTGGGTGGCGCCGTCGACACCGTCCACCGCCGACACGACGAAGAGCGCGGCGTCGGCGGCCCGTAGCCCGGCCCGCAGGTCACCGACGAAGTCGGCGTAACCGGGAGTGTCCAGCAGGTTGACCTTCACCCCGCCGTGGGTCAGCGGTGCCAACGACAGCGAGACCGAGCGCTGCTGTCGGTGCTCGGCCTCGTCGAAGTCGCTGACGGTCGTCCCGTCCTCCACCCGTCCGGCCCGGGTGATGGTCCCGGTGGCGGCCAGGAGCGCCTCCACGAGGGTGGTCTTCCCGGCCCCTGAGTGGCCGACCAGCACGACGTTTCGCACGGATCCCGGCTGGTCGGCCGCCGGTGCACCTCCGGCGGCTCCGGCACCACTGCTCGTCTGCACCATCTCGACCGCCTCCACTCACTGCCGTCCGCGGACCTCGTCGGGGTGCCCTGCAGCCTTCACCCGGGACCGGTCCGCGCACAAGGGGGAGGGAGCACTCGGCCGTGCTGCGCGGCTGACCGGGCGGCGGCGCCGGGCTCGATAGCATCCTGCGCACCATGCTGAACCGCTTCGCGCGTGCTCTGTTCACCCGCATCTTCACGCCTATCGCAGCGTTCCTGGTGCGGCGGGGAGTGAGCCCCGATGCCGTGACGTTCCTCGGGACCCTCGGCGTCGTCGCCGGGGCGATCGGCTTCTTCCCGCGCGGCGAGTTCTTCTGGGGCACCGTCGTCATCACCTGCTTCGTGTTCTCCGACCTGGTCGACGGGACGATGGCGCGGATGAGCGAGCGGTCCAGCCGCTGGGGCGCGTGGCTCGACTCGACCCTCGACCGGGTGGGGGACGCCGCGGTGTTCGGCGGCATCGCCCTGTGGTTCGCGGCCGACGGCGACGACCTGCTGATGTGCGCGCTCGCGCTCTACGGCCTGTCCACGGGCGCTGTCGTGTCCTACGCCCGCGCCCGCGCCGAGGGGCTCGGGATGACGGCGGACGTGGGGATCACCGAGCGGGCCGACCGGCTGGTCATCGTCCTGGTGGCGACCGGGCTGGACGGGCTCGGCGTGCCCTACCTCCAGGCGCTCGCGCTCTGGTACGTCGCGGTCGGCAGCACCGTGACGATCGTGCAGCGCGCGCTGGCGGTCCGCCGGCAGGCACTCGCCGAGTCCCCCTGACGTGCGGGCCGCGCTGACCTACCGGCTCTACGCCGCCGCCTGGGCCCTGGTCCGGTGGCTGCCGGAGCGGGTGGCGTATCGGTTGTTCGCCCTGGTCGCCGAGGCCATGTGGCGCCGGCAGGGTGCGGCGGTGCGGCGGCTGGAGGCGAACCTGCGCCGGGCCCGGCCGGACGCCAGCCGGGATGAGCTGCGGTCGCTGACGAGGGCGGGGCTGCACTCCTACCTCCGCTACTGGTGCGACGCGTTCCGGCTGCCGGACTGGGACCGCGACCGGGTCGTGTCGACGGTGCGGGTCGAGGGCGAGCACCACCTGCGGGACAGCACCGGCGACGGTCGTCGGGGAGTGGTCGCCGCGCTGATGCATATGGGCAACTGGGACCACGCCGGCGCGTGGGCGTCCCTGACCGGCGCTCCGGTCGTCACCGTGGCGGAGCGGCTGCGCCCCGAGCGGCTGTACGAGCGCTTCCTCGCGTACCGCCAGGGCCTGGGCATGGAGATCCTGCCGCTGACCGGTGGCGCCGGTGACCTGCTCGACACCCTCGCCTCCCGGCTGCGGGCCGGACGGCTGGTGCCGCTGCTGGCCGACCGCGACCTGCGCTCGTCGGGGATCCCGGTCGACCTGCTGGGTGACGCGACGCGGATGCCGCCGGGGCCGGCGATGCTCGCGCTGCGGACCGGCGCGGCGCTGCACCCGGTGAGCATCTGGCACGAGGACTCCGGTGGCAGCGTCCCGCGGCTGGTGATCAGGTTCCACGACGAGGTCGAGCCGCCGCCGGCGGGGCCCACCCGTGAGAGGGTCACGGCCATGACCCAGCAGGTCGCCGACGTGTTCGGCGAGGCGATCCGCGCCCACCCGCAGGACTGGCACATGCTGCAGCCGCTGTGGCTGGACGACCTGCCGACCGCCGTCGGCAGGTGATGGAGACGCCGTGAGAGTCGGCATCGTCTGCCCGTACTCCTGGGACGTCCCGGGCGGCGTGCAGTACCACGTGCGGGACCTGAGCGAGGTGCTCCGCTCGCGCGGTCACGAGGTGTCGGTGCTGGCCCCCGCAGACGACGACACCCCGCTGCCGCCGTACGTCGTGCCGGCCGGCCGGGCCGTCCCCGTGCCCTACAACGGGTCGGTCGCCCGGGTGAACTTCGGCCCGCTGTCCGCCACCCGGGTGCGGCGCTGGCTGCGCGAGGGCCACTTCGACGTGCTGCACATCCACGAGCCGGCGACGCCCTCTCTGTCACTGCTCGCGTGCTGGGCGGCGACCGGCCCGATCGTGGCGACCTTCCACACGTCGAACCTCCGGTCGCGCGCGATGATCGCCGCGTCCCCGTTCCTCGAGCCGGCGCTGGAGAAGATCGGCGCCCGGGTGGCTGTGTCGGAGGACGCGCGGCGCACCGTGGTCGAGCACGTCGGGGGTGACGCCGTGCTGATCCCGAACGGCGTCTTCGTCGACCGGTTCGCCGCAGCCGAGCCGAATCCGGCCTGGCGGGGCGACGGGGGGACGGTCGGCTTCATCGGCCGGCTGGACGAGGCTCGCAAGGGCCTGCCGACGCTGCTGGCAGCGATGGAGAAGGTCGTGGCCGAGCGGCCCGGCGTCCGCCTGCTGGTGGCCGGACGGGGCGACGCCGAGGAGGCCGTGGAGGACCTGCCGGCGGAGGTGCGGGCTCGCGTCACGTTCCTGGGGACGGTCAGCGAGGCCGACAAGGCGCGGCTGCTGCGCACCGTCGACGTCTACGTGGCGCCGAACCTGGGCGGCGAGAGCTTCGGGGTCATCCTCGTCGAGGCCATGTCCGCGGGGGCGCCGGTGCTCGCCTCGGACCTCGACGCGTTCGGCCGGGTGCTCGACGACGGCCGGGTGGGCGTCCTGTTCCCCGCGGGTGACGTCGCCGCGCTGTCCCGGTCGCTGCTGCGGCTGCTCGGCGACGACGAGCTGCGGGCCGGCCTGCGCGCCGGTGCCGAGGCGTGGGTGCGGCGCTTCGACTGGGCAACCGTCGCCGACGAGCTGCTCGCGGTGTACGAGACGGTGGCCGCCGGCAACGACGCGGTCGGCGAGGCCGACGTCCGTCCCTGGCGCGACCGCCTCCGCCGCTGACCCACGAAGCCGTGTCGACCAGGGGTCGGCCTCGATAGACGTACGCTGCGGAGGTGTACAGCCCGAGCCTGTCGGTCGTCCTGGCCGTGGCGGCCGTGCTGCTCGCGGGGTGGTACCTCACGTTCAGCGCCACCCGGCTGGACCGGCTGCACGCCCGGCTGGAAGGCGCCCGCAGCGCCCTCGACGCCCAGCTGGTGCGGCGGGCCTCGGTGGCGCTGCAGCTGGCAGCCTCCGGCCGGCTCGACCCGGCGACGGCGCTCCTGCTGGCCGACGCGGCGCACGAGGCCCGGGAGGCCGACGGCGCGGGTGACCGGGACGTCGAGCAGACGGCCCGCGAGGCGGCCGAGAGCAACCTGACCCGTGCGTTGCGGGCCGCCTTCGCCGAGCGCGAGGTGGTCGAGGAGCTGGAGGCGGACCCGGTCGGCCGCGAGCTGGTGCACGAGCTTGCCGCGGCGGGGTTGCGCGTGCAGCTCGCCCGCCGGTTCCTCAATGACGTGGTCCGCGCGGCGCGGGTGGTCCGGCGCAAGCTGGTGATCCGGTTCCTCCGGCTGGCCGGGCACGCACCGTGGCCGCAGACGTTCGAGATGAGCGACACGCCACCGGAGACCCTGGCGGCCGGCGTCGCGGACGTCCCGTACCGTCGTGTCACGTGAGATCGCGTCCCCGCCACTCCTTTGCCCTGACGGCGGCCACGGCCGTCGCCGTCGCCGCCCTTGTCCTGTCGGCCTGCTCGTCGGACCCTGAACCGCGCAAGTCCACCGCCCGTGACACCTCCTCGCCGTCGCCGAGCGCGTCGACCACCCCGCCGCCCCCGCCCGAGCCGTCCGTGCTGTCCGGCCGGATGGGTCGCCCGGACGGCCCGGTGTACGCCGTCAAGATCGACAACACCGCGAAGTCGCACCCGCAGCAGGGTCTGTCCAAGGCGGATGTCGTCTACGTGGAGCAGGTCGAAGGCGGCGTCACCCGGCTGGCCGCGATCTACTCCAGCACCTACCCGTCGTACGTCGGGCCGGTGCGCAGCGCGCGCATCACCGACATCGAGCTGTTCAAGCAGTTCGGCAAGGTCGGGCTCATCTACTCCGGCTCGCAGACCCGGCTGTTCGACAACCTGCGCGCCGCCCCGCTGGGGCTGGTGTCCTTCGACCAGGACCGCACCGGCTACCGCCGGGCCCCCGACCGGCCGCAGCCCTACGACGTCATCGGCGACTTCGCCCAGCTGCGCAAGCGAGCTGGGAAGGTCGACCCGCCGGCGACACCGGGCTACACCTTCGGGGAGGCGCCGGCCGGAGGGAAGAAGGCGAAGGCGTTCACGGCTCGCTACCCGAGCGCCCGGGTGAGCGGCACGTGGGCCCCGAAGGCGGGACGCTGGCACCTGTCCATGGACGGTGTGCCCGCCCGCGCAGCCGAGGGCGGTCGGCTCGGGCCGACGACGTTCATCGTGCAGTTCGCCACGGTCCGGGCCTCGGTGTACCACGACGTCAACGGGGCCAACACGCCCATCACGGACACCGTCGGGCGGGGCAAGGCCCTGATCTTCCGGGACGGTCAGGTGTTCGAGGGAGCCTGGGAACGGAAGTTCGCCGGCCGGCCGACGTCGTACACGATCGGCGGCGAGCCGGCCGTCCTCGCGCCGGGCCAGGTCTGGGTGGCGCTGCTCGGCCGGGACCGTCCCGTCGACGTGACCTGACCCACAGGCGCCGGGTTCCCGGCGGGTGCCGACCGCGCAGGCGCGCGCTCGGGCCTACGATGGACACGTATCCGCCGACTCTCCCGTGAGGTCCACCGTGTCCAGCCCCGCCGACATGCCCGGCACCGACAGCACGTCCGCCGCACCGTCCACCGGCACCGCCCGCGTCAAGCGGGGGATGGCCGAGATGCTCAAGGGCGGGGTGATCATGGACGTGGTCACGCCCGACCAGGCCAAGATCGCCGAGGACGCGGGCGCTGTCGCCGTGATGGCGCTCGAGCGGGTGCCGGCCGACATCAGGGCACAGGGCGGCGTCTCCCGGATGAGCGACCCCGACATGATCGACGGCATCATCGCGGCGGTCTCGATCCCCGTCATGGCCAAGGCCCGGATCGGGCACTTCGTCGAGGCCCAGGTGCTGCAGGCGCTCGGGGTCGACTACGTCGACGAGTCGGAGGTCCTGACCCCGGCCGACTACGCCAACCACATCGACAAGTGGCAGTTCACAGTCCCGTTCGTCTGCGGGGCCACCAGCCTGGGGGAGGCGCTGCGGCGCATCACCGAGGGCGCGGCGATGATCCGGTCCAAGGGTGAGGCCGGCACCGGTGACGTCTCGAACGCCACGACGCACATGCGCACGATCCGCGCGGAGATCCGCCGGCTCACCTCGATGAGCGAGGACGAGCTCTACGTCGCGGCGAAGGACCTCCAGGCGCCCTACGAGCTGGTCAAGGAGATCGCCGCGGCCGGCAAGCTGCCGGTCGTGCTGTTCACCGCCGGCGGCATCGCCACCCCCGCGGATGCCGCGATGATGATGCAGCTCGGCGCCGAGGGCGTGTTCGTCGGGTCGGGCATCTTCAAGTCCGGCAACCCGGCGCAGCGCGCCGAGGCGATCGTGAAGGCGACGACCTTCTTCGACGACCCGGCCATGCTCGCGAAGGTGTCGCGTGGCCTGGGCGAGGCCATGGTCGGTCTCAATGTCGACGAGATCCCCCCGCAGCACCGCCTCGCCGAGCGCGGCTGGTAGCCACCCTGCGACATCCACCGACGATCGGGGTGCTCGCCCTGCAGGGCGATGTCCGCGAGCATCTCGTGGCGCTGGCCGGCGTCGGCGCCACCGGACGGCCGGTACGCCGGGCAGAGGAGCTCGACGGGCTCGACGGGATCGTGCTGCCCGGCGGCGAGTCGACCACGATGGACAAGCTGGCTCGCGCGTTCGGCGTGCGGGACCCCCTCCGGTCGGCCTTGCGGGCGGGCCTGCCCGCGTACGGCTCGTGCGCCGGCATGATCCTGCTGGCCGACCGGGTCCTCGACGGGCCGGCCGACCAGGAGACGCTGGGCGGCATCGACATGACAGTGCGGCGCAACGCGTTCGGCCGCCAGGTGGCCTCCTTCGAGGGTGACGTGCACCTGCAGGGCGTGGACGGGGGACCGGTGCACGGCGTCTTCATCCGGGCGCCCTGGGTCGAGGAGCTGGGCGAGTCCGTGCAGGTGCTCGCCCGCGTGGAGGGCGGTCCGGCCGACGGTAGGATCGTTGCCGTACGCCAGGGCTCGCTGCTGGCCACGTCCTTCCATCCGGAGATGACAGGTGACGGGCGTGTCCACGAGCTGTTCGTGAGGATCGTGAGGGACCAGCGATGAGCGGCCACTCCAAGTGGGCCACCACCAAGCACAAGAAGGCGGTCATCGACGCCCGCCGCGGCAAGTCGTTCGCCAAGCTGATCAAGAACATCGAGGTGGCGGCGCGCACCGGTGGCGGTGACGTCAACGGCAACCCGACGCTCTACGACGCCATCCAGAAGGCGAAGAAGACCTCGGTGCCCAACGACAACATCGAGCGGGCGGTCAAGCGCGGCTCCGGCACCGAGGCCGGCGGCGCCGACTATCAGACGATCACCTACGAGGGCTACGGCCCGAACGGCGTCGCGGTGCTCATCGAGTGCCTCACCGACAACCGCAACCGGGCAGCCGCCGAGGTCCGCACCGTGATGACCCGCAACGGCGGCTCGATGGCCGACCCCGGCTCGGTGTCCTACCTGTTCAACCGCAAGGGCGTCGTCATCGTGCCGAAGTCCGACGGGGTCACCGAGGACGACGTGCTGGCCGCGGTTCTGGATGCCGGCGCCGAGGAGGTCAACGACCTCGACGAGGCCTTCGAGGTGGTGTCCGAGGCCACCGACCTAGTGGCCGTGCGCACTGCGCTGGTCGACGCGGGCATCGACTACGACTCGGCCGACGCGTCGTTCCTGCCGTCGGTGAGCGTGCCGCTGGACGAGGACGGAGCGAAGAAGGTGTTCCGACTCATCGAGGCGCTCGAGGACTCCGACGACGTGCAGAACGTGTGGGCCAACTTCGACGTCAGCGACGAGGTCATGGAGGCCGTCGGCTGACGCGACCGCTACGCGGCGGCGCGGGCCAGGTCGATCACAGCCCGGCGTACGTCGTCAGGGCGGACGCCGAGCCGGCTGACGACACCCGCCGCCAGGCCGTCGGTGCGCATGATGCCCAGCACCAGGTGGGCGACCCGGATCTCCCGGGAACTCTGCTGGAGCGCCTCGCGCAGCGACAGCTCCAGCGACTTCTTGGCGCGCGGCGTGAACGGGATGTGACCGCGGCAGCCGGACCGGCGCCGCGCCGCCCGCCGGCCGGGCCGCCACCGGAGCAGCCGGCGCTGCGGGGGAGCCGGCCGGTCCAGCGCCCCCGGGCCGAACCTCGCCTCGACCCGGGCCCGCACGGCGTCCGGGTCGATCCCGAGGTCGCGCAGGGCAGTGTCATCGTCGGCCGGGTCGGCATCGTCGGCCGGGTCGGCATGGTCGAGGCTCCCGACCTCCTGCTGCACCCTGGCGCGCACTGACTCGGCGGTGAGGCCGAGCGGCGCCAGGGCCCGCGCCACGGGAGACCCGTCGTCCGAGAGCACGGCGAGCAGCAGGTGCTCGGTTCCGATCCAGCCGTGGCCCAGCGATCGGGCCTCCTGCTGGGCGCCGACGACGACGGCACGGGCATCGTCGGTGAAGCGTTCGAACACGGTCATCCCTCCCGACGCCGGCCGGCGTGCTTCTTGTGGACGGCCTGCTTGCTGACCCCGAGCAGGGCACCGATGGCGTCCCACGACCACCCCTGGTCGCGGGCGTTGCGCACCTGCAGCGCCTCGAGCTGGTCGGCCAGCCGCCGCAGCGCCGCGACGCCGCGCAGACCGGTCGCGGGATCCTGGCTGGTGGCCTGCTCGGTGACCTGGGGGGCGGACATGGCGTCAACTTACGTTGACCAGGGGCGATCTGTCAACTCACGTTGACGACTGGACCACGCGTCGGGTTGCTGCGCCACGTGTCGGGGCCTGGCCCAGCAGGCGTTGACCACGTTTACGTGGTCAACGCAGAAAGCCAGGGCGACACGGGTGGGGCAAGCGCCCGGGCGCGTCGGTCCGGGGTTGTGGCGGGGGGCGCCGGTAGTTTCGTCCCGAACAGGTGTTCGGACAGCGCGGACACCATGGCCAGCACGAGACCAGCACGAGACCAGCAGGAGGTACGACGGTGCGGGTGCTCGGCGTCGACCCTGGGCTCACCCGGTGCGGGCTCGGCGTGGTCGAGGGCTCGGTCGGCCGGCCGCTGGCGCTGGTCGCCGTGGGCGTGGTGCGCACGCCGCCGGGCGACGACATCGGTGCCCGGCTGCTGGCCGTCGAGCGCGGGATCGAGGAGTGGCTCGCCGAGCACCGGCCGGACGCCGTCGCCGTCGAGCGCGTCTTCAGCCAGCACAACGTCCGGACCGTGATGGGCACCGCACAGGCCAGCGCGGTGGCGATCACGGCGGCGGCCAGGGCGGGCATCCCGGTGGCCCTGCACACGCCCAGCGAGATGAAGGCGGCCGTCACCGGCAACGGGCGGGCCGACAAGGCCCAGGTGGGAGCGATGGTGACGAGGATCCTGCGGCTGACTGCCGCCCCGCGACCTGCGGACGCGGCGGACGCGCTCGGGCTGGCGATCTGCCACCTCTGGCGTGGTGGCGCGCAGGCCCGCATCGCCGCCGCTCTCGTCAGCGCGGCGGCCAGGGGGCCGGCGTGATCGCCTTCGTCTCCGGCCGGGTCGCGGCCCTCGCGCCGGACGGGGCGGTCGTCGAGGTGGGCGGCGTCGGCCTCACCGTCCAGTGCAGCCCGGCCACGCTCGCCGCGCTCCGCGTCGGCGAGCACGCACACCTGCCGACGTCCATGGTGGTGCGGGAGGAGTCGCTGACCCTCTACGGCTTCGCCGACGAGGACGAGCGCGTCGTGTTCGAGCTGCTGCAGACGGCGAGCGGTGTCGGCCCCCGGCTGGCCCAGGCAATGCTCGCGGTGCACAGCCCCGACGCACTGCGCCAGGCGGTCGCAACAGAGGACCTGGCGACCCTTACCCAGGTCCCCGGTATCGGCCGCAAGGGTGCCCAGCGCATCGTGCTGGAGCTCAAGGACCGCCTCGGTGCCGTCCGCGGTGCGACCGGCGCGCGGCTCACGGTGGTGTCCGGCGGCTGGCGTGACCAACTGCACGGTGCGCTGGTCGGCCTCGGCTGGTCGGCCCGCGAGGCCGACGAGGGCGTCGCCTCCGCCGCGCCGCACGCCGAGGAGGCCGCAGCCGGCGGCGCGGCGCCTGACGTCGCCGTCCTGCTCAAG
>DASVED010000343.1:0-4799 GCA_036380775.1 Actinomycetes bacterium | reverse complement strand
CGCGCCGGTCCGGGAGACCTCGGGCAGCGCCGCGACCGCGTACCAGTACTCGCGGTCGCGCTCCCCAGACGTGTCGGCGTACGGCGGGTGCGGCACGGCGAGCACGTCGTTCCCACCGTGGTCCACAGGCCCGAACGGGCCGTCCGGCGCGACGGCGCGATGCACGAGGTAGCCGACGGCTCCGTCGACGGGCCGCCAGTCCAGCGTCACCTGACCACGGCCCGGCGTGGCCGTCAGCCCGGCCGGCGCGGGCAGCTCGGCCAGGTCGCCGCCGCCGGTCCGGCGGCCGATCCCTGACTCGAAGCTGTCCCTTGCCGCGTCCGCCGTCGTGCGGTCTGTCACGGGGTGCCTTCCGTGATACCGGTGAACTCCTCCATGCGCATCAGCGGCTCGACCTTGTCCTTCATGGGTCCGGTCGAGAACGCCCGGCGCATGTCGTCGCCGGCCAGCGCGTTGCCGAGGGCGGCCATGACCATGCCCTGGTCCAGCGAGAGGTAGCGCTCCGACATCTGCCCGGTGCGCACGTTGATCGCGTCGTAGAAGCCCCCCGGGCCGTAGGCGCCGAAGTCCTCGCGAAGGTTGGCCAGGTTCGTCAGCGCCGCCTTCGGCGCATAGCGGTAGGCGAGGAACGATGCGTGCGGCGTCACCACACCCTGGCCGTACTTGCTCGGCTCCTTCTGCGCAGGGCGGCAGTCACCGTAGCCGTAGTCGACGAACGTCCGCTCCTGGTCGGAGGCGTAGCCGTTGGGCTCCATGCCGATCGGGTCGACGCCGTACTCCCGGTAGCCGCCGGCCGGGTTGTTGGACGGGGAGAAGCCCCAGTAGCCGTACTTCGCCTCGTCCATGCCGTGCTCGATCTGCGCCCGTACGTACGTCGGGTGGGTCAGCGCCCAGCTCTTGTCGCCCCACTCCTCCT
The DNA here is from genome assembly GCA_036380775.1 of Actinomycetes bacterium. GTDB lineage: Bacteria > Actinomycetota > Actinomycetes > JACCUZ01 > JACCUZ01 > DASVED01. The sequence continues at coordinate 3,883 of DASVED010000343.1, read as the reverse complement.
CCGGCACGAACAGTGGCACCATCAGCGCCTCGAACATCGAGCCGCCCCAGGTCGGGATCAGTCGCCTGCCGGCGTACTTGTAGGCACCCTCGAAGACGCGGACCCCCATGTACTCCGCGTACCGGCCGACCGCCCGCTGCTCGGTCCACGACCAGTCACAGTTCTCGCTGGGGAAGGTGCGCCAGGTGCCGAAGTAGTGCTTCTGCGGAATCTGCCCGGAGGCGATGCCCAGGTAGCTGGCCATGCGCGGCTCGGTGTTGAACGCGCCGTAGTGGTGGCCGGTGTAGTGGACCGGCTCGCCGCCGCGGTAGTTGCCCTCGATCGAGCCTGGCCGTGGCGTGAGCCAGAAGCCGCCCCGGATCTGGTTCTCGGCCGGGTTGTAGTAGTAGCCGAAGTCCATGTCGTCGAGCACGGCGTGCGCCTCGTCGGACAGCACCGGCACCTCGGACGTGACCATCGTCAGAGCCGTCGCGAGCCAACCGTTGTCGACGCTGGAGAGGAACGGGAAGACAGGGCTGCCGTCAGCGGGCCAGGTCGTCAGCTTCGCCCCGGTCGCCGGGTCGTACCAGTTGTAGAACATCCCCGACGGCTCGTGCTTCTCGAGCGCGGCGACGCCGGCGATGGACTGCGCGATCCGCTCGCGCGCCTCGTCGGCCGAGATGATGCCGATGTCGCGAGCCGCGATCGCGCTCCACATGTAGGCGCCGATGTTGGTCGGCGACGTGTAGGCAGCCCGGTCATCGGCATCGAGCTGGCCGCCGATGTTGTCCGATACCAGGCCGGTGCGCGAGTCGACCATGGCCGCCATCGACCTCCAGGTGTCCTCGGCGTACGACCTCAGTACGCCGTTCGGCGAGTCGGCCGCCGACGCCGATGGCAGGGCGCTGCCGGTGGCGGCTAGCGCTGCGGTCACCAGACCGGCGGTCAGCGTGGCGGTGAGTCGGGAGGTCCGACGCATGAGCTCCAGCTCCTCGAGTTGGCTACTTGATGCCTGTCATGGCGATGCCCTGAACGAAGTGACGTTGCAGAGCGAGGAAGACGAGCAGGACCGGGACGATGATCGCGACGGAACCCGCCATCAGCAGGCCGTAGTCGGCCTTGTTCTCACCGATGGCGTAGATAGCCAGGGCGACCGGCAGCGTGTAGCGCTCCTCGGTCTGCGCCACGACCAGCGGCCACAGGAAGTTGTTCCACGACGTGAGGAAGGTGAGGATCCCCAGCGTCGCCAGAGCGGGCTTGCACAGCGGCAGGATGATGCTGCGGAAGATGCGCCACTCCCCGGCCCCGTCAACGCGTGCGGCGTGGATCAGCTCGTCCGGCAGCGACGAGATGAACTGCCGCATCAGGAAGACGCCGAACGGCCCGGCCAGGAACGGGAAGATCAGCCCCGGGTAGGTGTTCACCATCCCGAGGTTGCTCACCAGCACGAACAGCGGCACCAGGGTGACGACGGCGGGGATCATCAACGTTCCCAGCACGAGCACGAAGATCACCCGCTTGCCGGGGAAGTCGAGCTTCGCCAGCGCATAGCCGAGCATCGAGCAGAAGACGATGTTGCCCAGGGTGACAGCCGCCGCGACGACGGTGCTGTTGACGAAGTACGTCACGAAGTCGAGCTCGGTGAACAGCGTGCGGTAGTTGTCGAGCGTCGGGTCCTGCGGCAGCCACGCCGGCGGCACCTGCTTGAGCTCCCGGTCGGGGCGGAACGAGCCGAGCAGCATCCACAGGAACGGCCCGACCAGCAGGACCAGGCCACCGGTCAGCACGACGTAGACCCATGGGTTGGGATGCGGCTCGCCGACCCCGCCGAACCCGCGGCGACGGGAACGTCGCGACGGGGGCACGTCGGGTGGCGGCGCGACGACAGGGACGTCCTCGGGACGAGTCGAGGTAGTCATCGCGGCATCAGTCCTTGGACCCGAGAAGCTTGAACAGCAGCGCGGTCGCGAGTGCGACCACCAGGAACAGCACGTAGGCCATCGCCGCGGCATAGCTGTAGTTGCCGAAGCCGAACTGGTTGTACGTGTAGTAGGCGGTCGACAGCGTCGAGTCGAGCGGGCCGCCCTGGGTCATGATCAGTGGCTCCTCGAAGAACTGCAGGTAGCCGATCATCGTGACCACGCCGGCGAACAGGATCGTCGGGCGCATCATCGGGAGCGTGATGTGCCGGAACCGCCCCCAGGCGCCGGCGCCGTCGATCGACGCGGCCTCGTGCATCTCCCTTGGCACCAGCTGCAGGCCGGCGAGGAAGATGACGACCAGTGAGCCGAGGTTGCGCCAGGTCGCCATCGCAATCAGCGAGGGCATCGCGGTCGCAGTCGTGTTCAGCCAGGACGGACCGTCGATCCCGACGTACCCGAGCAACGTGTTGACGATGCCGCTGTCGGGCTCCAGCAGGAACCGCCAGACGACCGAGATCGCCACGATGCTGGTCACCACCGGCAGGTAGTAGCCGGTCCGGAAGAGCGTCCTGAACCGGGTGATCCCCGAGTTGAGGCCCACTGCCACCGCCAGGGCGATGCCCATCGTCAGGGGCAGGCCCACCCCCACGAAGTAGGCGGTGTTGACCACGGTCTTCCGGAACGTCTCGTCGTCCAGCAGCTGGGCGTAGTTGTCCAGCCCGACCAGCTCGATCGCGAAGGGGTTCCGGATGTCGCGGGCCTTGAGGTCGGTGAAGCTCATGAAGAACGACGCCAGGACCGGTCCGATCGTGAAGACCAGGAACAACAGCAGGAACGGGGCGGCGAACAGGTAGCCCGCCGCCACCTCCCGCCGACGACCCCTGTCGGGTCGCCGGCGGGTCGCGGACGGCTTGCCGCCCGCGGTCACGGTGGCCATGTCAGCCGCCGAAGCCGATGCCGTTGGCCTTCTCCTCCGCCGTCGAGAGCGCCGTCTCGGCATCGCTCTCGCCGAGCGACACCTGCTCGATCGCGTCGTCGAGAGGCGCCGCGACCTCCTCCCAGGTGGCGATCGCCGGGGACGACTTGGCGTCCTCGAGCTGGTCACCGAAGGACTTCAGCAGCGGGTCGGTCGAGAGCTCACCGGACTCCCACGTGCTCTTGACGGCCGGCAGGCTGCCGACCAGCTCGTAGAGCTTCAGCTGCTGCGGCTCCTGGGTCAGGAAGTCCACGAACTTCCACGCGGTGTCGCGGTTCTTCGAGTCCTTGAAGACCACCAGGTCCCCGCCGCCGGCGAAGGACGTCCCGGCCTCCTCGGTCGGCATCCCGGCCACGTCCCACTTGTCCTCGAACTCGGCGCCGCCCTGGTCCCGCAGGATCCCCATGTGCCACGGACCGGAGACGAACGATCCGATCTCGCCGTTGATGAAGCCGGTCTCCAGGCCGCCCTCCGCCAGGTCGGTGGGCGAGATCTTCTCGGTGAAGAACGAGGCGTAGAAGTCGAGCGCCTCCTGCATGGGCGGGGTGTTGAACGTGAACTCCTCGCCCTCGACCAGCTCGGCGCCCTGCTGCCACGCGAACGGCATGTAGGTCTGCCACGAGCCCTGCCCGCCGGGCTGCAGGGAGATCCCCCACTTGGCGCCGCCCTCGGTCTGCATGGCCTTGGTGAAGGCCTTGAACTCGTCCCAGTTCCAGTCGTCACCGGGCGTGACGCCGGCCTTCTCGGCCAGGTCCTTGCGGTAGTAGATCTGCCGCGTCTCGGTGTACCAGGGCACCCCGAAGGAGGTGCCGTCGACGTCCGTGGTGCCCCATGCGCCCTCGAAGAAGGCGCTGGAGTCGATCAGGTCGGTCGGTGTCGCGTCGAGGGCACCGCTGGCGGCGAACTCCGAGACCCACGTGCTGCCGACCAGGCTGACGTCCGGCGTCTTGTTGCCCGCGATGGCGGTGGCGATCTTGTTGTGCGCGGCGTCGAACGGGATGACCGT
>DASVED010000342.1:0-6790 GCA_036380775.1 Actinomycetes bacterium | reverse complement strand
GACAGCGGCCCCCTCGTCGTCGTCGGGCACCGGGACCGGCCGGGTGAACCGGACGCCGTACTCGACCACCCGCGCCGGGTCGCCGGCCCAGTCGGTGACCACCCGCACCGCGAGCGCCATCGTGAACATGCCGTGCGCGATGACGTCCGGCAGCCCGACGCTCGTCGCGACCCGCTGGTTCCAGTGGATGACGTTGAAGTCGCCGGATGCCCCGGCGTAACGGACCAGGTCGGCCCGGTGGACGGCGAAGGTCTGGCCGGGCAGCTCGGTCCCGACAGGGACCTCCTCGAAGGCGGGGGCCATCAGCCCTCCCCGCGTACGACGAGGGTGGACCAGGCCGTCACCACGTGCTCCCCCTCGACGGTCGCGACGTCGCTGCGGGAGGTGAGCATGTCGTGACCACCGGCGGACCGGACCGACTCGAGCGTCACCGTGACAGTGAGGGCGTCGCCGGCGCGCACCGGCCGGGTGTGCGCGAAGCGCTGCTCGCCGTGCACGACCCGGCTGTAGTCGATGCCCAGCTCCGGGTCGTCGATCAGGCGCCGGGACGCGCGGAAGGTGAGCACGAACGGGAAGGTCGGCGGCGCGATCACGTCCGGGTGGCCGAGCGACCTCGCGGCGGCGCGGTCCCGGTAGGCCGGGTTGGGATCGCCGACCGCGTCGGCGAACTCGCGGATCTTCTCCACGCCGACCTCGTACGGGTCGGTGGGCGGGTACGTCCGCCCGGCGTAGGACGGGTCGATCGGCATGCGCCGACCCTATGGCCGGGTTATCGGGTCTCGCGGTGCAGGGTGTGCCGGCGGTCGCGTGGGCAGTACTTCTTGAGCTCGAGCCGGTCCGGGTCGTTGCGGCGGTTCTTGCGCGTGATGTAGTTGCGCTCCTTGCACTCGACGCACGCCAGCGTGATCTTCGGACGGATGTCGGTCTGCTTGGCCACGGTGGGCGCTCCTAGCCTTGTCGGACGGGCCCGGACCGGGCCCCATGCTGTCGGGTCGTGCCGTCGAGTGGTGCTGTAGCGGAGGCCGGACTTGAACCGGCGACACAGCGATTATGAGCCGCTTGCTCTACCTGGCTGAGCTACTCCGCCGAGTCGGGCCGCACCCCCCGCGAGGTGACGACCGTCCAGAGCCCCCTTACGGAATCGAACCGTAGACCTTCTCCTTACCATGGAGACGCTCTGCCGACTGAGCTAAGGGGGCACGAGCCCGATGAGGATACAGGCCTCGCGGCGGCCTCTGCCAACCCGGCTCGGGCACCTCAGGACGGGGCCAGGAGCTGCCTGAGCCGGGAACGCCGACGAGGGCGTGACCGTGACGGTCACGCCCTCGCAGGGTGCGTGGCAGGTGAAGGATTCGAACCTTCGTAGGCTAAGCCGACGGATTTACAGTCCGCTCCCATTGGCCACTCGGGCAACCTGCCGTGCACCGCCGAGGATATCCGACCCGCCGAGAGCCCCGGCACACCCACGGTCAGACCGGGGGTTCGCCGCCGGTCTCCTCGACGGGCTCCTCGCGGGGGGACCGCACGCCGCGCACGGCGCTGGCGAGCCCTGCCAGACCCACTCCGACGAGAAGCACCGGCGCGAGCCACTCGAGGTGCGGCCGGGCGTCGGTCGCCGCACCCACCAGGTGTGTCGTGGCGATCAGCAGGAAGACGCCTCCTGCGATGAGGGACACCCAGTCCACGTCATGACGCTTCATCGCCGCACCACCTTCAGCTGGCCGAAGCCCACTTCGGCGTCGATCCTGATCTCCGTGCCGCTCGGGCTCGCCACGGGGGCGGCGCTGGCGGTGACATGGACGTCGGTCCCGTTCTCCTCCCGCTCGTCCAGCAGGACCGCGTTGCCGGCGCCCACCTCGCCGTCGACCGTGACAGCCGCGTCGAAGGGCACGTAGATGCGCAGCTCTCCGATGCCGAGACGGGCTTCGACGTCGACGTCGCTTCCGTCCGGCAGGTCGGTGAGGTACAGCTCGGCGTCCCCGATGCCCAGCCGGTGCGGGCGTTCGGCGCCGGCCACCGTCGAGGGCTGCCAGGTCCGCTCGCCGATCCCCCCGGCCACCCGCTGGTCGACGGCAGCCGCGACCGAGGTGGCGATCGAGAGCAGGATGCCCAGCACGATCAGCCCGCGCGACCGGCCGGCGACCGCGCCGACGAGCAGCCCGATCGCGACGACGGCCAGCGCCGCTCCGAACACGGCGACGGCGCGGAAGTCGTCCGCTGCACCGTCGCTCGCCATGTTCCACAGCAGCATCAGCCCGACCACCAGGAGGGTCGCGCTCACGGTGAGCCGGCCGAGCACCGATCGCTCACGCGGTGGCGCCGGCGGAACCGGCGGCAGCGGCATCGTCGGCATCGGCGGCGGCACCGGGGGCGGAGGGGCCTGGCCGGGAGCCGACGCCACGTACGCGGTGCCGGGGGTCTGGCCGTAGGCGCCGGGGTCGGGTGGCGGGACGGGACCGTACGTCGGCGTCGTGCCCACCTGGACGGCCCCGGGGCGCTGCCCGTTCCGGACGAGCAGGACGACGATGAGGCCCACGACGATCAGCGCACCCAGCCCGCCGAGGCCCGGACCGGTGTCCAGCACGGCGCCCATGAAGACCAGCCCGAGGATCAGCACGACGACTCCGGCGACCACCGTCCTCACGGTCGAGCCGGTGGTGTGCCCGCGCAGCAACCGCTGGCCCTCGGACTCGTTCTCACCGTCCTCCGGCAGGAGCAGCCAGCCGAGCGCGTAGAGCAGGATGCCGGAGCCGCCGAAGAAGGTCAGGACGACGAACAGGATGCGGAAGATGAGCGGGTCGACGCCCGCGTAGCGGCCCAGCCCGCCGGCGACGCCGAACAGCTTCCGGTCCTGCCGGCTGCGGCGCAGCGTGGAGATGGGTGGGTAGGGACCGGCAGGGGTTCCCTGCGGCGGTGCCTGTGTCTCGTCTGTGGTCATGTCGCCATCGTGTCCGCCCGCGGCACCGTTGCCATCAGGTGACGTCCCTGGAGCCACCCTGACCCGACCCTGAGCGCCCACTGGGGCGGTGACCCTGATGCGTGGCTCTCCCGCCCGTAGGAGGATCAGGGGGTGAACGACACGACCACGCCTGCCGCCGGACCGGTCGCGCGGCTCTACCGCCGCAGCGACGGGCGGGTCCTGGCCGGTGTCGCCCGCGGTCTCGCCGACCACCTGGGTGTGGACGTGCTGTACGTCCGGCTGGCGTTCGTCGTCCTCGCGGCTGCCAGCGGTGCCGGCGTCGTCGCGTACGGACTGTTCTGGCTGTTCGCGCCGCAGGACCCCTACGAGGCCGCGCAGCCGCGCGACCGCGAGCGGGATCTCACGATGCTGCTCGCCCTCGGGTCGTTGACGGTCGGCGGACTGCTGCTCCTGGCCGCGCTCGGGCTCGGCCTGAACCCTGGCCTGGCCGTGCCGCTGGTCACCGTCGGCGTCGGCGTGGTGATCCTCTGGCGGCAGGTCGACGACGACGCCCGCGAGCGCTGGCGGCAGGCGACCGGCACCGACCGGGTCGGCGGTGCGGCGCGGGCGGCCGGCGGCATCGCCCTCGTCGTCGTCGGCGCCGGGGCGATCCTGGTCGGGCCGGCCAACCTGGACGGCACGTCCGGCGGGCTGGTGGCCGCCATCGTGGTCGCGCTCGGGATCGCCCTGGTGAGCGGCCCGTGGTGGATGCGGATGGCGCGTGACCTCACGGCCGAGCGCAACGCGCGGATCCGCGAGCAGGAGCGCGCCGAGGTCGCGGCCCACGTGCACGACTCGGTGCTGCACACGCTGACGCTGATCCAGCGGCACGTGGACAACCCTCGCGAGGTGGGCCGGCTCGCCCGCTCCCAGGAGCGCGAGCTGCGCGGGTGGCTCTACCGGCCGACTGCCACGGCCGGCGCAACGATGACGTCCGCGCTCGAGCAGGCCGCGGCCGAGGTCGAGGACGCGCACGGCGTCGCCATCGAGGTGGTGGTCGTGGGCGACAGTGCGCTGGACGACCGGCTGCTGGCGGTCCGCGACGCGGCCCGCGAGGCCCTGGTGAACGCGGCGAAGTACGCCGGCGACTCCGCGATCTCGGTCTATGCCGAGGTGGAGCCGGACCAGGTCACCGTGTTCGTCCGCGACCGGGGCCCGGGCTTCGACCCCGACACGGTGCCGGCGGACAGGCTGGGCCTGCGACAGTCGGTGGTCGGACGGATGGACCGCCACGGCGGCCGGTCGACGATCCGGTCCGGGGCCGGGGACGGCACGGAGATCCAGCTCGAGATGCCGCGCGACCAGAGGAGCACCACGTGACCGACGACCAGCGCAGCGAGCCGACGAGCCCGCAGGCCGCATCCCGGTCCGGCCCGGTGCGGGTCGTGCTCGTCGACGACCACCGGATGTTCCGCAGCGGCGTCCGGGCCGAGCTCGGCGACGCGGTGGAGGTCGTCGGCGAGGCGGAGGACGCCGAGCAGGCCGTCACCGTCATCACTGCGACCCGGCCCGACGTGGTGCTGCTCGACGTCCACCTGCCCGGTGGCGGCGGCCGCGCGGTGCTGTCGGCGGTGGTGGGCCAGCTGCCCGACGTACGTTTCCTGGCGCTCTCCGTGTCCGACGCCCCGGAGGACGTGATCGCGGTCATCCGGGGTGGCGCCCGGGGGTACGTCACCAAGTCGATCACCGGACCGGAGCTGGCTGCTGCCGTCCGCCGGGTCGCCGACGGTGACGTCGTGTTCTCGCCACGGCTGGCCGGGTTCGTGCTCGACGCGTTCGCCGCGACCACCGACGTCGCGACCGTCGACGAGGACCTGGACCGGCTCTCGCAGCGCGAGCGCGAGGTGCTGCGGCTGATCGCCCGCGGCTACACCTACAAGGAGGTCGGCAAGGCGCTGTTCATCTCGGTGAAGACGGTCGAGACCCACGTCTCGGCGGTGCTGCGGAAGCTGCAGCTGTCCAACCGCCACGAGCTGACCCGGTGGGCGAACGCCCGGCGCCTCGTGTGACTGCCGCTGGTTCGGCGGTTGACATCATCTGCACAATTCGATCATGAGTCTCGACCCCACCGTGACGGACCCGGACAAGTACAAGGTCGTCTTCGAGAACGACCGAGTCCGGGTCCTCGAGTACACCGACCGGCCCGGCGATCGGACCAGCCCGCACGAGCACCCCGACAGCGTGATGTACACCCTGAGCTCGTTCCGTCGCAGGTTGTTCCACGAGGGCGCCAGCCGGGAAGTCGACCTCCCGGCCGGCATGACGGCCTGGCTCCCGGCCCAGCAGCACCACGGCGAGAACATCGGCGACACGGAGACCCACTCGGTGTTCGTCGAGCTCAAGGGCCCGGCAGCCACACCCCACCATGGCGACCAGCTCGGGCCGCAGGGCGGCTGAGCCTCAGCAGCGCAGGTTGGCGTCGAACCCGTCGCGGGCGAACTGCGCGAGCCGGACCCGGCCGCCGGTGAACGAGTGCGCCGGGGAGCACTTCTTGGCCGCGGCCTTCCGGGTTCCGACGCCCGCGTACCAGACGTGGGCCCGGTCCAGGCTCACGCCACCGGTGATCCGCTCCCACTGGTGGGCCGTGCTGTAGACCCCGACCCGGTGGACACCACGCCGCTCGAGCAGGGCTGTCATCCCCCGCAGCACGGCGACGTCGTTGCGAAGGTACGTGCGGGTCTCGCCGTACTCCAGCGACTCCCAGGTGTTGCTGGTCTCCACGTCGAGCCACCAGGTGGTCTCGGTGACGGCAGGCGCCCCGACCGACGAGGCGGCAGCCCTGGCCCGGGTCAGCGAGTCCTTCGCAGCGTTCCACCCGTAGTCGAAGGCGCAGCCCGCGGAGTCAGGGTGGGCTCGGGTGCAGGTCCGCGGGTGCTGCTGACCGAGGGGCCAGAAGCTCGACAGCCGCGGACCGGGGTTGGCCGTGTTGAGGTAGTACGCCGGCTTGCCCATCGTCCGGGCCCAGGTGATCTGCTCGGCCAGGCAGGGGTTCGGGTGGAACGGCTTCCCACCGTCGACACCGACGACCCCGAAGGTCCCGCGCGACGGCAGCGGAGCACCGCACTGCGGGTAGCTCACGTCGTAGCCGGTGGCTCGTGACGCGAGGGCGACCGGCCCGGCGGACGCGGTGGACGCAGGGACAAGGACGGCCGCGGCGGCCACGGCAACCGTCCCCAGGCACCCGAACAGGCGGCGTACGGCCACGACGACTCCCCCGACGACGATGATCATGCGAGCTGGCAGACCATACCGAATGCGGCGACTCCGGACATGGCGGGGCGTCGTATAGCGTGCCGCCATGGCTGACTCGTCGTTCGACATCGTGAGCAAGGTCGACCACCAGGAGGTCGACAACGCCCTGAACCAGACCGCGAAGGAGATCTCGCAACGGTTCGACTTCAAGAACGTCGGCGCGTCGATCAAGTGGTCCGGCGAGGCCATCCGGATGGAGGCGAACAGCGAGGACCGCGTCAAGGCCATCCTCGACGTCTTCGAGACCAAGCTGGTCAAGCGCGGCATCTCGCTGAAGTCCCTGAAGAAGGGTGAGCCGACGCTGTCGGGCAAGGAGTACTACCTGGTCTGCGAGATCGAGCAGGGCATCTCGAGCGAGAACGCCAAGAAGGTCGCCAAGCTCATCCGCGACGAGGGGCCGAAGTCGGCGAAGGCGCAGATCCAGGGCGACGAGCTGCGGGTGAGCTCGAAGTCCCGCGACGACCTGCAGGCCGTCCAGGCGCTGGTCAAGGGCGCCGACCTCGACTTCGCAGTCCAGTTCGTCAACTACCGCTGAGGCGGCGCAGGGGCCTCATCCGGGGCGCCGACTCACCAGGCCCG
>DASVED010000341.1:0-3372 GCA_036380775.1 Actinomycetes bacterium | reverse complement strand
CCGTGTCCCTGGACGACCTCCGATCGCGGCTCGAGGGCCGGGTGATCGCCCTGGACGACGGCGGCTACGACGCCGCGCGGATGGTGATGGCGGGCGGCATCGACCGGCGTCCGGCGGCGATCGTCCGCCCGGCGGTCGACGCAGACGTCGCGGTCGCAATCGGCTTCGCGCGGGAGCACGGGCTCGCGCTGGCGGTCCGCAGCGGCGGGCACAGCGGGGCGGGCCACAGCACCTGCGACGACGGGGTCGTCATCGACCTGCGCGACATGACCGCCATCGAGATCGACGCGGACGGGCGCACGGCGTGGGTCGAGGCGGGTGCGACGGCGGCCGAGTTCACCGTGGCGGCGGCCAAGCACGGGCTGGCGGTCGGCTTCGGCGACACCGGCTCGGTGGGCCTCGGCGGGCTGACGCTGGGCGGGGGCGTCGGCTACCTCGCGCGCAAGCACGGACTCACCATCGACCACCTGCTGGCGGCCGACGTCGTCACGGCGGCCGGCGAGGTGCTGCGGGTCGACGAGTCGTCGCACCCGGACCTGTTCTGGGCGATCCGTGGGGGCGGCGGGAACTACGGCGTGGCGACGCGGTTCCTGTTCCGGCTGCAGGAGGTCGACCAGGTGGTCGGCGGGATCCTGGTCCTTCCGGCGACGGCTGAGTCCGTTGCCGGCTTCATCGCCGCGGCGGAGGCCGCGCCGGCCGAGCTCACGACGATCGCCAACGTCATGAACTGCCCGCCGATGCCGTTCGTCGCCGAGGAGCACCACGGCAGTGTCGTGATCATGGCGATGGTGTGCTGGGCCGGAGACGTCGAGGCGGGTACGTCCGCGATGGAGCCGTTCCGGGCCTTGGCCCAGCCGCTGGCCGACATGGTCCGCCCGATGCCCTACCCGGAGATCTATCCGCCCGACGACCCCGACTACCGCCCGACCGCCGTGGCGAAGACGATGTTCATCGACTCGGTCGACCTCGACACCGCCCACATGGTCGTCGACCGGCTCACCGCGTCCGACGCGATGCTGCGCGTCGCACAGCTGCGGGTGCTCGGCGGAGCGGTGGCCGAAGTGCCCGCCGACGCGACGGCGTATGCCCACCGGGCCAGCCGGATCATGGTGAACGTCGCGGCCTTCTACGACGGCCTCGAGGACCAGCAGGTGCGGGCGGCGTGGGTCGACGAGATGTGCGCTGCGTTGAAGCAGAGCGACGACGGGGCGTACGTGAACTTCCTGGTCGACGAGGGCCCCGAGCGCATCCGCGCCGCCTATCCGGGCGCCACCTGGGACCGCTTGGCTGCCGTCAAGGCGACGTACGACCCGGAGAACGTGTTCCGGCTCAACCAGAACGTGCCACCCGCCGCCGGCTGACCCGCGACCGGTGACCGGAGACCCGGCCTGGCTAGGGTCCGCGGCATGACGTCGACCTGGACCGACTGGTCGGGGCAGCAGTGGTGCATGCCCAAGCGGCATGAGCGCCCGGCCGACGAGGCCGGGGTTGCCGGGGCCGTGCGACGGGCAGCCGCCGACGGTCTGGTGGTGCGACCGGTCGGCGCGGGGCACTCCTTCACCCCGCTGTGCGTCACGGACGGCGTCCAGCTCGACCTGTCCCGGCTGCACCGGCTGCTCGGCGTCGACGCGGATGGTGTCGCGCGGGTGCAAGCCGGGATGACGCTGCGCGAGCTGTCGCTGGCGTTGCACGCCCGCGGCCGGGCGCTGGAGATCCTCGGTGACATCGACCGGCAGGCCGTGGCCGGCGCGCTGGCCACGGCGACCCATGGCACCGGAGCCGCGTTCGGCAACCTGTCGGTGCTGATGGTCGGCGGACGCCTGGTCACGGCCGACGGGTCGGTGCGGGACCTCGCCGACCCGGCGCAGCCCGACCTGCTGCCGGCGGCCCGGGTCTCGCTCGGCGCGCTCGGCGTCCTGACCGAAGTATTGCTGCGGACGGTGCCGGCGTTCCGGTTGCACAAGCGCGAGGAGCAGCGGCCGCTGCGGGACGTGCTCGACCGGCTGGACGAGCTCGCCGTGTCAGCGGACCACGTCGACGTCTACGCCGTGCCGTGGTCCAGCCGGGCGCTGGTGATGGCGTCGCAGCGGACCGACGAACCGGCCGCACCGCCGGCCGCGCTGCGCACCTGGATCAACGACGACCTGCTCGCCAACACGGCCCTCGGACTGATCCAGCGGACCGGTCGCCGCTTCCCGGGGACGCACCCGGTGCTCGGTCGTGTCACGGGGGCGGCGATCAGCAGGAGCACCCGGCTCGACCACAGCCACCGGGTCTTCTCGACCGAGCGGAAGATCTTGTTCACCGAGTCGGAGTGGGCGTTGCCCAGGGCAGCCGCGCGCGAGGCGGTCGAATCGGTCATGTCCCTGATCGAGCGCCGGCGGCTGCCGGTGTCGTTCCCGATCGAGCTGAGGTTCGCCGCGGGTGACGACGCGCTGCTCTCGACGGCGTACGGTCGGGACACGGCGTACCTCGCGGTGCACCAGTACGTCGGCTCGGACTGGGCGCCGTACTTCCGGGCAGTGGAGGAGGTCATGCTCGACCTTGACGGCCGGCCGCACTGGGCCAAGCGGCACGAGGCTGCCTCGGCGGTGCTGGCCCCGCGGTACCCCGGGTGGCAGCGCTTCGGCGACGTACGGGCTCGCCTCGATCCGGACGGGGTGTTCGTCAACGACCACCTGGCCCGGACGCTGGGGGTCACCCGCGACCGCGGGCGGTCGAGCGCATGAGCGCCGACCTGCTCGCGCGCTACGAGGAGGCGTTCGCCGACAGGGACGCACCGTTCGCGTTCGTCGACCTCGACGCGCTGCGGGCCAACGCCGACCACCTGCTCGCGCAGTCCGGCGGGCTGCCGGTGCGGGTGGCGTCGAAGTCGGTGCGCTGCGTCGACGTGCTGCGCCGGGCGCTCGCCCACCCATCGTCGGCCGGGCCGGGGTTCCAGGGCGTGCTCGCGTTCACGCCGGCTGAGGCGATGCACCTGGCGGACCACGGGTTCGCCGACCTGCTCGTCGCCTACCCGAGTGTCGACGCCTCGGCGCTGGCCGACCTGGCGAAGCGCGCGGTGGAGGAACGCCCGGAGCGAGTCGTGCTGATGGTCGACTCGGTCGAGGGCGCGGAGCACGTCTCGTGGGCGGCTCGGTCAGCCGGTGTCGTGCTGCCGGTCGTGGTCGACGTCGACACCGGCTGGGCGCCCGTCCGCGGTGTGAGCATCGGCACCCAGCGGTCACCGGTGCGCGCGCCGGAGCAGGCCGCGGCGCTGGTCCACACCCTGTCGACGGACGGCCACCTGCGGGTTGTCGGGCTCATGGCGTACGAGGGACAGGTCGCCGGAGTCGGGGACCGCGTCCCCGGTAAACCGTTGCGCAGCAAGGC
>DASVED010000340.1:0-2686 GCA_036380775.1 Actinomycetes bacterium | reverse complement strand
CACCCGCCCGAGCGCGCGCCCGACGCGCTCCTGCTCCTCGTAGGCGGCCTCGAGCTGGGTCGGGCTGACGAGCCCGCCTTCCAGCAGGATGTCGCCCAGCTGCTTCACGCGTGGTCCCCTTCTCGAGCCGCTTCCCTCACTGAGCATCGGGCGTGCGGGGTGAAATCTGAAGGTGGCCGGACGGGTGGGTCGGCGCCGCCGCCCCGACCCGCCGGTCGTCGTGACGGTGGTGCTCGACTCGGGCGAGCAGGTCACTGTCCCGGCCGACTCACCGCTGGCCCGGGCCATGGGACAGGTCGCCGGCTTGCTTGCTCACTGGTGAGGCTCGCAGCGGCTGCTGGCGACTACAGGAACGGGACCGGCCGCCCGATGGTCACTGAGGACATCGGCTCAGGGAGAGGACGTGGCGTGAAGCAGCTGGGCGACATCCTGCTGGAAGGCGGGCTGGTCAACCCGACCCAGCTCGAGCTCGCCTACGCCGAGCAGGAGCGGGTCGGACGAGCCCTCGGTCGGGTCCTGATCGAGCAGGGCGTCCTGACCGAGTCCCAGCTGGTCTCGGCGCTGGCCACCCAGATCGGCCTGCGGTTCGTCGACCTCTCGGACTTCCCGGTGGACGGCTCCGCCGTCGGCCGGATCCCGGGTCCCGTGTGTCGCCGGCACGCGGCGATGCCGATCGGCTTCGAGGACGGCAAGCTGCTGGTCGCCATGGCCGACCCGGCCAACGTGTTCGCGATCGACGACATCCGCTCGCTGACCGGCATGGACGTCAAGCCGGTGGTCGCCACCCGCGGCGACGTCGCCGCTGCCATCGACCGCTACTACCGCGCCGACTCCGACCTCGACGACATCTCCGCCGTCCTGGACGCCCAGGAGGAGGAGGACGAGCTCTCCAAGGTCAAGGAGATCGTCGAGGACGCGCCGATCGTCAAGTACGTCAACCTGCTCATCACGCAGGCGATCCAGGACCGTGCGTCGGACATCCATCTCGAGCCGACGGAGACCGACCTGCGGGTCCGCTTCCGCATCGACGGCGTCCTGCACGAGGTGATGCGCTCGCCGAAGGCGATCCAGTCGGGCGTCATCAGCCGGCTGAAGATCATGGCGGACATCAACATCGCCGAGCGCCGGATCCCCCAGGACGGTCGCCTCTCCGTCAACGCCCATGGCCGCAAGATCGACCTCCGGGTCGCCACGCTGCCGACGGTGTGGGGCGAGAAGGTCGTCATGCGAATCCTGGACAACTCCACGGCGCGCCTCGACCTGACCGACCTCGGCTTCTCCGAGGACAACTACGAGCGCTACTCGCGCAGCTTCACCAAGCCCTACGGGATGATCCTGGTGACCGGGCCGACCGGCTCCGGCAAGTCCACGACCCTCTACGCCACGCTGAACATCGTCAGCCGGCCAGAGGTGAACGTGATCACCGTCGAGGACCCGGTGGAGTACCGGCTGGCCGGCATCAACCAGGTGCAGACCAACAACAAGGCCGGCCTGACGTTCGCTTCGGCGCTGCGCTCGATCCTGCGCTCGGACCCGGACATCGTGCTCATCGGAGAGATCCGCGACCACGAGACCGGACAGATCGCCGTCGAGGCAGCCCTGACCGGTCACCTCGTGCTGTCGACCCTGCACACCAACGACGCCCCGTCGGCGGTCACCCGGCTGACCGAGATGGGCATCGAACCGTTCCTGGTGGGGTCGGCACTGGACGCCGTCCTCGCCCAGCGCCTCGCCCGGCGGCTGTGCGTCAAGTGCAAGGAGCCGTACACGCCGACCCGGGAGTCCCTGGTGGCGTCGCGCTTCCCGTGGTCGGACGACCAGCCGCTGCCGGAGCTGTTCCGGCCGATCGGCTGCTCGGCGTGCGCCAAGACCGGCTACAAGGGCCGCCTGGCCCTGCACGAGGTGATGATCGTCAGCGAGGAGGTCGAGCGGCTCGCGGTCGAGCGCGCCTCGGCCACGGTCATCTCGCAGGTTGCACGGGAAGAGGGCATGCGGACGCTCCGCGACGACGGGCTGGACAAGGTCCTCGCGGGCGTCACATCGATGGACGAGATCCTCCGGGTCGTCGTCTAAAGGCTTGGCAAGGTCGACCTCCCGGCTCAAGCCAGGGGCCGACCCGGCCGATCCTTCGCGAGAACAGGTGCGCCCGCCGTCCGCGGGCCACCGGAGCTGAGAGGGGTCAGCACGTGGAGACGTCCGGATACCAGCCGGTCCCGAGTGAGCCGGGGGGCTTCACCTCGATGCCCGTCCCCGTGCCCGAGGAAGAGGCACCGGCCGGCGAGGGGTGGACCTACTCCTACTCGGCCGACGCCGCGCCCGAGGCCGAGGCGCCGCTGGACGGCACCGTCTCCTTCGCCGAGCCGGCCGCGTTCGCCGAGCCGGCCGCGTACGCCGAGCCAGTTGCCTACGCCGAGGCCGCTGCGTTCTCCGAGCCGGTTCCGCCGGCCGAGCCGGCGGTCGACCCGCTGGGCGCCGGGTACTCCCTGGAGCAGTCGAACGTTCCGGTGCAGGCACCACCGCCCTACCAGCTTCCCGAGCAGGCCGCCCCCGCGGCGAGCTCTATCGCCCCGGTTGCGGCTTTCGCGGGCGAGGTTGTGACCCTCGAGGCCGGCGAGTCCTCCGTGCTGGTCGCCGAGTCGGAGGCCGAGGAGTCGGCCTACCAGCGCGGCTCCACCGAGGCGGAGGG
>DASVED010000339.1:0-13109 GCA_036380775.1 Actinomycetes bacterium | reverse complement strand
GCTCGTGGTCGACCTGCGCAACCAGGGTCCTGTGCCGGGGGCCCGCCGCGGTGACACGGGGCCGCTCGGCGCCGCCGCCGGACCGACCGGCCCGCGCCTCCGGCGCAGCAAGGGGCCGATCGCTCTGCTGCTCATCCTGCTGCTCACGCTGGGCCTGTCGGGGTTCGCCTGGTTCTACGCCGCGGTGCTGTCCAAGACGACCACGCCCGGGCTGCTCAACATGACGCAGTCCGAGGCGGCGGACAAGGCGGAGCGGGCCGGTCTCGACACCAAGCTCGGCGAGCCGCAGTACAGCGAGACCATCCCCGCCGGTCTGGTCCTCGACACCGACCCCAAACCCGGCGCCAGCATCGACAAGGACGGCACCGTCTCGCTGATCCTGTCTCGCGGGCCGGAGCGCTACGCGGTGCCGGACGTCCTCGGCGAGCAGGAGGAGCAGGCCCGCCAGATGCTTGACGAGCACTTCACGATCGCCGGTTCGGAGCGCCGCTACAGCGACAAGATCGAGCGCGGCTCGGTCATCTCGGTGGACCCCGAGGTCGGCACCCGGCTGAAGCCGGACACCGCTGTCACGCTCGTCGTCAGCAACGGCATCAAGCCGGTGGCGGTGCCCGACGTCGTCGAGATGCCAGTCGACGCCGCGCGGGCGGAGATCGCCGACGCCAAGCTGCGCAGCGAGGTGGTCGAGCGGTTCGACGAGACCGTGCCGGCCGGCATCGTCATGAGCCAGGACCCCAAGGGCGGCCTGGCCGACAAGAACTCCGTGGTCGAGCTCGTCGTGTCCAAGGGACCGCCGCTGGTGGAGGTCCCCGGCGTCGTGGGGAAGCCGGTCGCGGAGGCCCAGGCGATCCTGACCGAGGCGGGCTTCCAGTCCAGCGTCTCCCAGCTGCCCGGCGGCCCAGGCATGGTCCTGCGGCAGGACCCGGGCGGCGGCGACAAGGCGCCCAAGGGCGGCGTCATCACGCTGTACGTCTTCTAGCGCCCGCCGGCGTCCACTGCCGGCGTGGTCCTGACTGCCGAGACGTCCACGGCCGGCGGCCCCAGCGCCACTAGGCTCGCCGTCGTGGTGGTCGTGATGCAGCCGGGCGCGTCGGCGGAGGACATCGACGCCGTGGTGGCCCGGGTGACCGAGGCCGGCGGCGAGGCGTTCGTGAGCCGCGGCGTGAGCCGTACGATCATCGGCCTGGTCGGCGACGTCGAGACGTTCAGCGGCCTCAACCTGCGGGCCATGGCCGGCGTCGCGCAGGTGATGCGGGTCTCGGCGCCGTACAAGCTGGTCAGCCGCATCCACCACCCACAGATGTCCACGATCTACGTGCGCGGCGTGCCGATCGGCCCCGACACGTTCACCCTGATCGCCGGGCCGTGCGCGGTGGAGACGGCGCAGCAGACACTCGAAGCCGCCGAGATGGCGAAGGCCGCCGGGGCGACGCTGCTGCGTGGCGGTGCCTACAAGCCCCGGACCTCGCCGTACGCGTTCCAGGGGCTCGGCGAGACGGGGCTGAAGATCCTCGCCGACGTACGCGAGGCGACCGGACTGCCCGTCGTCACCGAGGTGGTCGACGCGCACGACGTCGACCTGGTCTCGTCCTACGCCGACATGCTGCAGGTCGGCACCCGCAACATGCAGAACTTCGGGCTGCTGCAGGCCGTCGGCCAGTCCGGCAAGCCGGTCATGCTCAAGCGCGGGATGCAGGCCACCATCGAGGAATGGCTGATGGCCGCGGAGTACATCGCGCAGCGCGGCAACCTCGACATCGTCCTGTGCGAGCGCGGCATCCGGACCTTCGAGAAGTCGACGCGCAACACCCTCGACGTCAGCGCGGTGCCGGTGTCGCACGACCTCTCGCACCTGCCCGTCATCGTCGATCCGTCGCACTCCGGCGGCCGCCGAGACCTGGTGGTGCCGCTGTCGCGCGCGGCCATCGCGGTCGGCGCGGACGGCATCATCGTCGACGTCCACCCCCACCCCGAGCAGGCGCTGTGCGACGGGCCGCAGGCGCTCGTCGACGACGACCTGCGGGCGCTGGCCGCAGCGGTCCGCCAGCTGCCGCCGCTGATGGGGCGGCGGCCGGCGGCGATGGGCGCCGTCTCGCAGGCCTGACCAATGGTCGGCAAGGTCACGAAGGTCAGCCGCAAGCAGGTGCTCGGCCTCCGGGTCCGGGCCCAGCAGCTCGACCGCGAGTCCGGCGACCTCGCCGCGACCGACGTGCTCGACATCGGCGTCCAGGACACCGGGCCGGACGGCAGCCGCTGGGCGCTCGCCATCCGCGGGGTGGACGTGGGAAATCTCTCGGACGGCGACCTCGTCCTGCTGTGGACGCTGCGCGGCGCACCGCACGCCTACCGCCGGGCCGACGTGCCCTCGGTGGCCGCGGCGGTCGAGCCGTTCTCCGACGCCGACGCCGGGAAGCGCATCTTCGACGCGAGCAAGCCGCTGAAGGCGGCAGGCATCGGCAACCTCGAGGCGCTGGACGCGGTGGCGACGGCGATGCGGTCGGTGGTCACCCGGCCGACCGTCAAGGGCGACGTCTCCGGCCGGCTGACGCGGCTGATGCCGGGCCCCTACCTGCGCGAGTGCCGCCCGTGCGCCACGACGCACCTCTACGAGATGCCGTTCCGCCTCGCGGCCCTGCGTGCCGGCCTCGAGCTGCAGCCCGGTACGTCGCCTCCAGTGCTGCAGCGCATCCCCCGCTTCACGCGCGCGGCCGGGCCCAAGCCGCAGCACGACGTCGTGCGGGCCTACCTGGGGCTGTTCGGCCCGTCCACGCCCAAGCTGGTCGCCGGGTTCGTCGACGCTCCCGTCACCGACGTGCGGGCTCACTGGCCGGAGGACGTCGTCGAGGTGACCGTCGACGGCGAGAAGAGGTGGCTGCTGGAGAGCGACGTCGGCGCGCTCGATGCACCGCCGAAGGTCACCAGGCTGCTCGGGCCCTACGACCTCTACCTGCAGGGCAAGGACCGCCCGCTCCTGGTGGACGAGCCGGCCCACGCGAAGGCACTTTGGCCGGTCATCGGCCGCCCCGGCGCGGTGCTGTCCGACGGGGAGGTCGCCGGCACGTGGCGGCCCCGGGCGAGCGGCCGCAGGCTCCGCCTCGAGGTGACCTTGTGGTCCTCGACGCGGAGCCTGCGGTCGGCGGTGGAGCACCAGGCCGAGCGCCTGGCCGCGTACCGCGGCGCCCAGCTGGCCGGTGTGGAGCTCACCGGCTGACCCGGCGGCTACTCGCCGAAGCCCCAGTTGGGGTGGTTGTGCCAGTAGACGAGCGTTCGGACGTACGCCTCCGACTGCGAGTACGGCTCGGCCGACTCAGCCCGCGCCTGCTGGAAGTTGACGTACTGGTCCTGCTCGGTGCTGGGCTCGGCCGCTGCGGCGACGCCGCCGGTCGTGGCCGTGGCCGCGACGATGGCCGCGACGGCGGCGAGACGGGTCAGCCGCACGGTGGTGATGCGTCCCATGGTGTGCCTCCTGGATTCTGGTCGCCGGCGACCTGCCGGCCTTGGCAGCGTCGGCAGCGCCGGTACCGGTCCGGTGGTCCGCGCGGTATCAGCCCGGTATCGGACTCGTTGACGCGGTATCAGCGCCCGAGCACAGTCAGGACGTGGCCCTCTCGCTGCTCGGCCCGCTGCAGGTGGACGGCGACGGCCGGCTCTCACCGCGCGACCGCGTGGTCCTGTCGGCCCTCGCGGTCCACTCCGGCGACGTCCTGTCCGCCGAGCGGCTCGCCGATGCGCTGTGGGGCGAGGCACCCCCCGCGTCCTGGGCCAAGGTCGTCCAGGGCTCGATCGTGCGGCTCCGGCGCTCCCTCGGGCACGATGCCGTCGAGACCACCAGCGGTGGCTACCGGCTGGCTGTCGGCGACGACGAGATCGACATCCGGCTCTTCGAGCGGCTGGTCGGGCGCGGCCGGGCGCTGGCCACTGCGGGCGAGCACCAGCGGGCGGGGGCGGTGTTCAGCCAGGCCCTCGACCTGTGGCGCGGCGCTGCCCTCGTGGACGTCGAGCACTGGCCGGACGGGCGTGCGGAGGCGATCCGGCTGGAGGAGCTGCGGCAGACGACGGAGGAAGCGCTGCTGGACGCCCGCCTCGCCTCCGGTGTCGACATCGTCGCGGATGCGTCCGCCTCCGTGCGCGCCGGCCCGCTGCGCGAGCACAGGTGGTGGGTGCTGGCTGTGGCCCTCTACCGGTCGGGTCGCCAGTCCGAGGCGCTGGGGGCGATCCGCCAGGCCCGGCGCACGCTGCAGGAGGACCTGGGCCTCGACCTCTCCAGGGAGCTGGTCGAGCTCGAGCAGGCGATCCTCCAGCAGGCGCCTGCACTCGACGTGCTCCCGGCCGAGTCGGCCGCGGACAGCGGCCTCTGCCCGTGGAAGGGGCTGCTCGTCTACGACCGCGCCGACTCGGACTGGTTCTTCGGCCGGGACGACGAGGTGACGGTGTGCCTTCGCGCCCTGCGTGACTCGCCCCTGCTGCTGGTCGCCGGCCCGTCGGGGTCCGGCAAGTCGTCGCTGGTCCGCGCCGGGGTGATCCCTGCACTCGTCCGGGCCGGTGACTCGGTGGCCCTGCTGACCCCGGGCACCGACCCGGCCGGTGCCCTGGTCGCCGGACTCTCGTCGTCGCCGCGCGCCGACCAGGTGGTCGTCGTGGACCAGCTCGAGGAGCTCTTCACGGCCGGGCACCCCGCGGCGGTCGTGGGCGCCTTCCTCGACCGGCTGGTGGAGCTGGCAACCGGCGGGGTGCGCGTCATCGCCGTCGTCCGGGCGGACCAGGTCGGCGGCCTGTCCGCCTCACCGGCCATGGCGCGGCTGGTCGACCGGGGGATGCACCTGGTGACGCCGATGACCGAGGTCGACCTGCGCGAGGCGGTCGAGGGTCCCGCGGCCCAGGCCGGGCTCCGGCTCGAGCCCGGGCTGGTGGAGCTCCTGGTGCGCGAGATCCAGGACGAGCCCGGGGCGCTGCCGCTGCTCTCCCACGCGCTCGCCGAGACGTGGGTACGTCGTGAGGCCGGCGTCCTGACGGTCGAGGGCTATCGGGCCACCGGCGGCATCCGCGGAGCCGTCGCCCAGTCGGCGGAGCAGATGTGGGAGTCGCTGGCACCCGACCAACGGGCCTCCGTCCGGGCGCTGTGGCTGCGCCTTGTCACCCCCTCCCCCGGCGGCGAGCCGGCCGCGGTCCGGCTGCCCCTCTCCGTGGCCGCCCCCGACCCAGAGCGGGCCCGCGTCGTGGACCTGCTCGTCCGCTGCCGGCTGGTCACGACCGACGAGCGGTCGGTGACGGTCGCGCACGAGGCCGTGATCCGCGCGTGGCCACGGTTGCGGTCCTGGCTGGACGACGACGCCGCCGGGCACCTGACCCTGCGCCATCTCAGCGTGGCCGCCGAGGACTGGGACGGGCGAGGGCGACCGGACAGCGAGCTCTACCGCGGGTCGCGGCTGGAGGCAGCCCTCACCTGGCGACAGGTGAGCACGCCGGACCTCACGGCTGTCGAGCACGCGTTCCTGGACGCCGGCGAGGCCCGGGCACGCGCCGAGCGGGAAGCGGCGGAGTCCGTGGCCCGCCACCAGATGCGGCAGAACCGCCGGCTGCGGGTCACGCTGGCCGCCACGGCGCTCGGCATGGTCCTGGCTCTGATCGCCGGCTCGGTGGCCGTCCAGCGCAGCCGGGACGCGTCACGGACCGCGCGGGACGCGCTGGTCGACCGGCTGGCCGCGCAGAGCGTCGCCCTGCGCTCGACACAGCGCGACCTCGCCGCCCTGCTGGCCGTCGAGGCGCACCGGCTCCGACCGGACGCGCGCACCCGAGGCGCTCTTCTCGGCGTCTTCACCGCCGCCCCGGGATTGCTCGGCTACCTGCCGACCGGCGGGGCGGGGGAACCCGGTGTGCCGCTCTCCTCCGGCCGGATGCTGGCCGACGGCCGCACCATGCTCGCGGTCGGGGTGGACGGCGTGATCCGGGTCGTCGACATCGACGGCAGGTGGACCGGGAAGTCATTCCCCGGCCCCGACATCGTGCCGTCGCGGGCGCTCATCGACGTGAGCCGGGACGAGACGACCGTGGCCGAGGTGTCGTGGGAGGGCAGCGAGGACGGCGGCGGGAGGGCGACGCTGGGCGTGTACGACGTGCGCAGCCGGACCCGGCGGGTCCCGGACGTCCGCCTGCCGATGGACGTCGGGGCGGTCGCGGTCAGCCCGACCGGCCGCTACGTGGCCGTGTCGGGCTACGACGACGGCCGCGTCTTCGTCTTCGACACCGAAGGCGAGACACGGCTGCCTGAGCTGGCGTCGGTCGACGAGAACGCCCCCCGCGTCGTCGCGCTGCCACCGGTGGGGCCGGCGGCGCACACCGACGCGCTGCAGGACTACGTGGAGGGTCGTGTGCCACGACCCGTCTGGCTGGGCGACCCGCGGCTGGACGATCCCCGGCTGGACCCGTCGGGCGAGGTGAACACCGACGGTGTCCGCTACACGGCAGCCCTCGCGTTCCGACCCGACGGCCTGCTGGTCGTCGGGTCGGAGGTAGGGACCGTCCGGGTCGTCGACCCGCGCAGCGGACGCGAGGAGGACCGCCTGACCGGCGCCCCCTGGCTGACAAGCAACCGCACCGCCACGCTGTCGGCGGACGGTGCCGTCCTGGTCACGACCGGCACGAGAGGGGCGGTCGGGTGGGACCTCGAGCGCCACCGGCCGCGGTGGGTGGCCGATATCGACGGCGACAACTGCTCCGCCGTCGTCATCGAGCCGAGGTCGCAGAGCGTCCTCTGCGGAGGCCGGTTCTCCCGGGTGGTGTCGCTGGACCTCGAGACGGGCCGGGAGACGCCGGACACCTACGCCATGCAGCGCGGTGAGATCTCGGCACTCCTGCTCACGCCGGACGGGAACACCCTCGTCCAGCTGAGCGAGACGCAGGGTGTCATCGCCACCTGGCGACTGGACGGGATCGGGCCGATCACCCGCGAGCTGCCCGGCGCTGGGACGCCGACGCAGTACAACGCCGACGGCAGCCTGCTCCACACGACGGGTCCCCGCGTAGTCGCCGTCGACGACCGGCGCTGGCTCGAGAGCACCGTCGTGTCGGCGGAGTCGGGCGAGGTGGTCTGGCGCAGCGATGAGTTCGTCGACATGACGTGGACCAGCCATCCGCACCAGATCGTCGGCTGGACCCCGCGCGGGATCGGCATCGTGCTCGACGTGCGGGCCGGCCGGCGGGTGAGCCGGCTCCAGAACGTCCTCGGCGACTTCCCCAACGGCGTGTCGCTGGCCGCCGGCGGCCGTCACCTTCTGGGCTGGGTCCTCGGCGGTTTCGGCGGGGCGGTCGTGGCGGTCTGGGACCTGTCGACCGGCAAGGCCGTGGCGGCCCGGCAGGTCCCGGACGGTACCCACGGCTCGCTCACGGAAGACGGCCGGCTCGTCGTGTGGGTCCATGACGGCGGTGCCTCGACGTACGACATGTCCCTGGAAGACGGCGACGAGGACGCCGACGGTCAGACGCTGGCGACCAGACGGGGTCTTGTCACGGCAGCCGTCTCGTCGTCCGGCCTCGTCGCCGCGTCCCGCACCGACGGCCGGCTCGGCTTCTACGACGCCCGGACGCTGAAGCCCAGCGGTCCGCCCCTCGCCGGGACACCCGGCCAGGTCGAGCAGCTCTCGTTCAGCCGCGACGGTCACCTCCTCGCCGTCCGCGGAGCCACCGGCGCCCTCCGGCTGATCGACACCCGGGCCCGGATCCAGCTCGGCGAGCCGATCGAGCTCGGCCTGGACCGGACGCGCAGGGTCGCGTTGCGGGCCGACGGCCACGAGCTGACGGTTGCGACCGACGACGGGATCCGGATGTGGGACCTGCGACCGAAGCGCTGGACCCGCGAAGCCTGCGAGCTGGTCGGACGCGACCTCACCCGCGAGGAGTGGGCGACCTACCTGGCACCGGTCGGTGCCTACCGGTCCACCTGCCGCTAGCCCAGCGCCCGCACGAGCACGTCGCCGGCGCGCGCCATGTCGTCGTCGCCGACCCCGAGGTGGGTGACGAGGCGCAGGTGCGTCGGGTCGAGCAGGCTCAGCAGCACGCCCTCGTCCCGGCACCGCGCGACGACGTTCGGCGCCTCTGGCGTCACGACGACCACGATGTTGGTCTCGACGGCCGCCGGGTCCAGGGCGTCCGGCACCTTCCCGGCCACCACCTCGGCGAGCGCACGGGCGCGACGGTGGTCGTCGGCCAGCCGGTCCAGGTGGTGGTCCAGCGCGTGCAGACCGGCAGCCGCCAGGATGCCGACCTGCCGCATCCCGCCGCCGAGCCGCTTGCGCCAGATGCGGGCCTGCGCCACCCGGTCCGCGCTGGCTGCGAGCAGCGACCCGACCGGTGCGCCGAGCCCCTTCGACAGGCAGACGCTCACGGTGTCGAACAGCCTGCCGTACGTCGCCAACGGCACCCCCGTCGCGACGTGGGCGTTCCACAGCCTGGCGCCGTCGAGGTGCATCGCCACGCCGACCGGCTGGGTCAGGTCGTACAGCCGCTGCAGCTCGGCCAGCGGGATGATGGTCCCGCCACCGAAGTTGTGCGTGTTCTCCACCGCGACCGCCGCCGTTGACACGAAGTGCGGTCCGGCGCCGGGACGCATCATCGCCGCCACCCGACCGGCGTCGAGGCGGCCGGCCGGTGCGGACCAGGTGCGGGTGGTGACACCGGCCAGCGCAGCGGCCGCGCCGAGCTCCGCGCGCACGACGTGGGCGTCGTCGCTGCACAGCAGCTCGTTCCCCGGCGCGACTAAGGCCCGGATGCCGAGCTGGTTGGCCATCGAGCCCGTCGGGGTGAAGACGGCGGCCTCGTGACCGAGCAGGGCCGCGACCCGGCGCTCGAGCTCGTTGACCGTCGGGTCCTCGCCGTACACGTCGTCGCCGACCGGCGCGCCCGCCATCGCGGCGCGCATCGCCTCGGTCGGCTGGGTGACGGTGTCGCTGCGCAGGTCGATGACCACGACCCGACCCTATGCCGCGGCCCGCCGCAGCAGCCCCGGCCGCACGGGCATCCTGGGAAATGATCACGTGAACGTGATCGCTGCCCCTGGACCGCGCGGTCGAGGGGAAGTCATGACGGTCGGGCCGGCAACAGATGACGCTGCCTCGTCGATTCCGTCGCCGAAGTCTCAGGGTTCGTTGCCGGTGGCGACGGCGAAGACGACCACGTTGTCCTGGTAACCGCCCTGAGCGGCGTCGTACGAGCCCCCGCACGTGATCAGGCGGAGCTCCCGCCGCACGGAGGGCCAGTAGACCTCTCTCAGAGGGAACCTGGCCCGCGGGTACTGTCCGATCCGCGTCACTCGGAAGGCCACCGTCGACCCGTCCGACCGATCCACGAGCACCCGCGCACCGGGCGACAATTTCTCCAGCCCGCCGAACACCGCGGGTCCGAACGGCGAGTCGACGTGCCCCAGAAGCACGGCCGAGCCCGGCTCGCCTGGACGCGGGCCCTCTTCGTACCAGCCCGCGCGATGCCACCGTCGCGGCACCTCCACCGTTCTGTCCCGGTGCCGGCCCAAGCGCTCCAAGCGGCTGCTGACACCGATGGCAGGTATGCGCAGACGACGCGGAGCCGGCACCCGCGGCGGTTCGTGCACGGAGCGGAACGTGCGGATCCCCTCCGGGGCGACGGCCGACCCGCGGCTTTGCTCGCCGGCCACGCCACCGGGCTCGCTGCACCCCGTCACGAGGACAGCGCCCACGGACATCACCGCACACAAGAGGGCTCGCAAGGCGCGCGGGGCCCTCCGCTCATCGCGCTGACATACCTCCACCACCCGTCGCGGCCCCTCCCTTCGGTGCCGTGCCCACCGCGTGACCCTCCAGCGCGACGGCCAGCGTCTCGGCGATCGCGAACATGTGGTGGTAGCCGGCGTAGGCGAGGTCATGGGAGGTCGCATAGTCCTCCGCGGCAAACGCGGTGACCTGTTGGAGCAGCTGCTCATCGTGCTCCTGCAGAGCGTCGATGACAGCGCTGGCCGCGACGCGTCCCTTGGACACGGCGGGCAGGACGGTTCCCAGTTGCTGCGGGAACTCGTCGAGCGTCGTCCGTGCCCGGGCCTGGGCCGCGTCGTCGTCGTCGGCGACGGCGACCGCGAACTGGACGACCGCATCGATGTGCGCGGCCCAGATCTCGCTGAACTGGCTTGCTGTCTTCCGGCCGAGGGCGCCTTGCAAGGCAGCGATGATCTCCTCGGTGTTCTCGTTCAGAGCACCCGCCGCCGCGTCGACCGCGGGACTGCCGGCGACAACAGCGCGGGTCGCGTCGAACGCGAGCTCGACGTGCTCACCGAGCAGCCGCCCCAGTGCCGACCGCAGGTCTGCGGGCGGGCTGTCGAATCCAGCTGGCAGCTCCCCGGTGGTCTGCCTTATCGCAGCCCCGGACAGGGCCTCCCCCGTACCGAACATCGCGGCGTACGCGGTGCGCTCACCCTCAAAGGCGCCCTCGTAGTCGCCGTCCTCGTAGTCGTCCGTAGCGGCCAGCATGTGGTGGATGTGCGCCGAGACGCCGTCAGCCACGGCATCCGGCGACAGCTCGCCGTCGGTCAAGGTCGCAATGAACTCGCCATAGCGACTGGAGTACCTGTCCAGGTCACGCATGGCGTCGTCGCGAGCACCCGTGTCTCCGTCGGCCAGGGCACGGCTGTAGGCGACCAGCGAGTCGATGTGGTCGGTCCAGATGGAGGCGAAGTCTGAGCCGGCGTCGTCCCCGTAGACGGAAGTGATGGCGTCGGCCAGCTCGTCGGTGTTGCGCTGCAGCGCACCCTGAGCGGCGTCGACGAACTGCTCCTCGTCGTCGATCGGCCCGCGCATCAGCCGGACCATGAGGATGGCGTGGTGGCCGAGCAGCTGCTCCAGCAGCAGGCGCACCTGCCGAGGCGTGGTGCCGCCACCCGCCGCGTGGTCGTGGCCGCTCGCGGACGGTGACGGCGAGGTTGCGCGCGGGGCCACCTCGGTCGCCGTCGGAGCGCAGGCCGCGCAGAGAAGTGTGACAACGACCGCGACGACGCCGGTCTTCCGTACGACATGCTTGGTCATGGATCCCCCTGCTAGGTCTGGCTGCTAAGGCACTGTGCTCGGCGGGCGGACCCTGACGAGGAGCACGGCGGGTGGAGGGTCCCTCCGGAGGGTCACCGAGTCGGGGGCGATCTCTCCCGGCTGGGAGAGAAGCGCCGCCCGCATCGCCCCAGCGGTCCCGGTGGCGTCGTCGACGAGCTGACCGTCGATCGCCGTCACCCGCATCGAGCGGGCCGGTGCTCCAGCGGCACGCTCGGCCGGTGTCCGCGGGAACGCGGCCACGTCGATGGTGTGCCGTTCGACGAACCGCTCGAGCAGTCCGATCAGCCGAGCATGGACGTCACCGTGCGACAGCGTTGCCCAGGCGCGAGGCGTCAGCCTCACCCGCGTGTCGGTGACCAACTGTCGTCCTGACTCGCGACGGACGGCCAGGTCATCCGCGGTGGTGACGTCGCGCTCCTGTGTGGTCGTCGAGCTCCGGCCCGACGACTGACGTTGATCGAACGGCCCCCACCATGCGAGTGCGGCCACGAGCACCAGGACGGCCAGCCCCGCGACGATGAGAGCGACGCCGCGGGCCACGCTGGCGTTCCGTGGGGACTGGTGCGAGGTCATTGGACTGGGCACGTCTTCGTGCGGTGTGACTGACGACTCGCCCACTAGCGGTTGCACGGGGGAAGGCTCAAGGGCGGGAGGCTCGAGAGTCGGGGGCGGCGGCGAGACAGTGACGGGGGCCGTCGGGGGCGGCGGCGGGACGGTGACCGGGGCTGTCAGGATCCGGGCCGGCTCGAACCGGCGCTCCTCTATGGCAGGCGTGTCCTGCGCCGCTGCTGGGCGACGTGCGTCAGCATGACGGATCGGTCTGCCAGGTCGTCGGCCGGTGCCGTGCACGCGGGTCGTGTCATGGACTCGTGAGGTGTCGTGGACCTGCGACGTGTCGTGCCGGGCGGCCGGATCGTGACGGCGGCTGGTGTCATAGGTGACGCCGGTCCCCTCCCGGTCGTGGACCCGCGACGCGTCGTGGACCCGCGACGTGTCGTGCACCTGTGTGGTGTCGTGCACGCGTGTTGTGTCGTGCACCTGCGAGGGCTCGGGTCGCTCGGCCCGCTGGGCGTCGCTCGGCTCGGGCACCTCCAGCTCCGGCACCACCGGCTCCGGGACATCCGGCTCCGGGGCATCCGGCTCCGAATCGAGCGCTGTCCGGTCGTGGCGCACCTCGAGAGGAATGGCGACCGGCATCGGACGCTGGCCACCATCGTCGCGGCGGACCATCCGGTGGACGAAGTCGTCGTCGTCGGACGATGTCTCCGCGGCGTCGTCTTCGGGTTGCGCGGCGCGGACGATGTCCAGCCACTTCAGCCCTTGCGTCGCGGCCGCGCGAAGCTCTTCGTCAGGCGCGTCGGTCTGGTCGCCGTCCGGGTCAGGGGGTACGTCCGGCTGCGCGCTGTGTCCGCGCAGGTCGATGACGTCGTCGTGCTCGGCATCGTCGAGAGATGCGGTGTCGTGCTCCTGCTGGTCTGGGTGTCGTCGTGTGTAAGGCATGGTCCCCCCGGCTGCGATCCGGTCCCCCGCTTCCCTCCCTTTTGCGTTCGCTATGCGCGTGCATCTTGCGCGCCTTTCGTCGGCCCGTACACCCATTGAGGTGCACAAATACGCTTGGTGAGCGGCGGAGCACTGCCCGTCGCGATGGTGTCCGGGCGTCAGCGGGCGGCGAGCATCTCCGACACGAGGAACGCCAGCTCCAGCGACTGCGCGTGGTTGAGCCGCGGGTCGCAGGCGGTCTGGTAGCGCATCGGCAGGTCGCTCTCGACCAGACCACCCGACCCGCCGATGCACTCGGTGACGTCGTCACCGGTCAGCTCCATGTGCAGGCCGCCCGGATGGGTCCCGAGCGCGCGGTGCACCTCGAAGAAGCCCTGCACCTCGTCGATCACGTCGTCGAAGCGCCGGGTCTTGCGGCCGTCGGGGGCCTCGTAGGTGTTGCCGTGCATGGGGTCGCACACCCAGGCGACGGTCACGCCGGCCGCGGTGACCTTCTCGACCAGCGGCGGCAGCGCGTCCCGCACCCGGCCCGACCCCATCCGGCTC
>DASVED010000338.1:0-3519 GCA_036380775.1 Actinomycetes bacterium | reverse complement strand
GACCACCCCGTGAGCGAGCGACGAGCGCCAGCGAGGCGCACGAGGGAACCGACAACACCGTGAGCGCTGGGGCACGGCGCCGGGTCGAGGTGACCGGCCGGGTCCAGGGCGTGTTCTTCCGGGAGACCTGCCGGCGCGAGGCCGCCCGGCTCGGCGTCAGCGGCTGGATCCGCAACCGGCCCGACGGCAGCGTGGAGGCGGTGTTCGAGGGACCGGCGGACGCCGTCGAGGCCGCGTCGGCCTGGTGCCGTCAGGGCCCGGCGCACGCCCAGGTCGAGCGGGTCACCGTGCACCGGGAGGCCCCCGAAGGCCTCACCGGCTTCCGGGTCGACTGAACGGGACGCTTCCGGCTAGGCCCACCGCGTCCGGAGGCCGGTCACCCACCCGGGTGGCCGACCTCCGGCGTCTCCCGGCCGCGTTGGGCGACGTTGCGTACGACGGCATCGGCGTGTCGTGCGGTGTGTCGGTGCGCAATGTCGCCGAACGCAGAAGGTCGACCCCGGTTGGGTGAGGCGTTTCCGCGGAAACGCGTTAGGACGGCAGCTGGAGCCGCTGGCCGGGGAAGATCAGGCCCGGGTTCTTGCCGATCGTGTCCCGGTTGATGCGGTACAGGTTCTGCCAGCCGCCGGGCACATCCTTCGTGCGCGCGATGGCCGAGAGGGTGTCGCCCGGACGCACTGAGTAGGTGCCGGCCACGGTCGCCTTACGGTGCTTGCCGCGGGTAGCCCGCTCGGTCGTGGGCCGGTTGTCCTTCGCCCGCTGCTCCGCGGCGGTGCCGTCGGCGCGGTCACCGTCCCGCTGGGCGCTCTCGGTGGCGTCACCGGTGGTCTGGCCGCCGGTGATGCGGGCCTTGTACTCCTCCGCGGTGGCCAGCGCCTCGCGACGCTCCTCGGCGCCGAGCCCGAGCCGGGTGCTGCAGGCCGGCCACGAGCGCCAGCCCGAGTTCTCGACGAGCTTGGCCGCGATGACGATCTGCTCGGCCTTGGTGGCCAGGTCCGCGCGCGAGGCGTAGCGCTCGCCGCCCCAGCCGTCCCAGGTACCGTCGGCGAACTGCAGCCCGCCGTAGTAGCCGTTGCCGGTGTTGATGCCCCAGTTGCCCCCGCTCTCGCAGCCGGCGAGGCGGTCCCAGGAGCTGGTCGCGGCCGCGGCCGGGGAGACGGTCGCCATCGGGATGGCAGCGACAAAGGGGGCGGTCGCGAGGCCGAAGTTGCGCTTGCGGTTGCTGGTCTTGCGACGGCGTCCGCGGCTGGAGGCGGACGTGCGGGCGTGAGCGCCATGCGCCATGTGGTCAGTCCCTCTCGCCGCCTGCGAAGTAAGCTGTCGGGTTCAGGCGAGAGAGATGCCTGGCCGTGTCTCCACGGCTTCACCCCGAGGACGGTGCGGATCCGGCTGACAGGTCGTCGGCCATGGCCACTCCGCCCGAAGTGGGTCCCCCACTCCTGCCCGCTTGCGAATGCGGCGGTACCGACCGACGACGGGCAGGACTCGGCGGGCCGTCGGTGGGGCCGCGCGGTGCGCGGCGGGAGAAGCGTAGTGGCGCAGATCACGATCCGGCAAACCGGGCAGGTCGGACGGTGTGTCGCCGGCGGTGCCGGGATGATGGTCCGGTGCCCGGCGACCTGCAGGTCCGGTCCGGCGTGGTGGTGCCCGCCGGCGAGCTGCGCTGGCGCTTCTCACGGTCCAGCGGTCCGGGCGGGCAGTCCGTGAACACCACCGACAGCCGGGTGGAGCTGTCCTGGGACCTGATGGCCTCCGGCGCCCTCTCCCCGGTCCAGAAGGAGCGCGCGGCCCAGCGGCTCGCGGCACGGCTGGTGGACGGCGTCCTGACGGTCACCGCGTCGGAGCACCGGTCCCAGCTGCGCAACCGCGCAGCGGCGGAGGCCCGGCTGGTGGCCCAGGTCGCGGACGCGATCGTCCCTCCCCCGCGTCAGCGACGGCCGACGCGTCCCTCCCGGGGGTCCCAGGAACGGCGCATCGCGGAGAAGAAGCGGCGCGGCGAGATCAAGCGGCTGCGGCGCCCCGACGAGTGACGGCGGGCGTCGGCCTCACTCGGGCGCGAGGTCATTGATCGCTTCCTCCGCGAGGACGATCTCCTTCTCGATCATCCACTGAGCGCCGCGCAGCCCGCGCAGCCCGAAGCGGTCGCGGATGGCGACGACGAGCTCGGCGACCCTGGGGTCCACGTCGTCCTCGGGCATCGGGGATGCGGACGTCTCGGGCATCTCGGTCTCCCCGTCGTGTGATCTGGGTCGGTGTGGTCGTGCGGCAGCCGGTCGGGCCCGGCTCCCAGCAGCGTAGCCAGGTCAAGCGATCGGCCCCGTCACGGCTGGCCCTGTCGGCCGGACCGGCGAGGATGGCCTGGTGCTCGTCCCCGCGGAGTCCGACGACGTCGTGGCATCGCTGGGGGCGGCCGGCGCCGGGCGCGGGTCGCGGGTCGGGGTGGCCTGGGCACCGGGAGGTGTCGGCTTCGCGCATGGCGGAGCCGCCGTCTGGTGCCGGGGTGAGGGCGTTGACGCCGTACGCGGGCTGGTGGACGCGATGGCCCCGCGGCTGGTCTGGTGGTCGGCCGCCTCGGCCCGGCCACTGGTCGAGGCGGGGGTGCACGTGACCGCGTCCTGGGACGTGGCCGCGACGCACCGGCTGCTGCACGGCGGGTCCGACGCTGACCCGGGCGTGGTGTGGGCGGTGGCAGCGGGCCTTCCGGCCGGCGAGCGGCCTCGCACCGGCCAGCTGGACCTGCTCGGTCTGCCCTCCGGACCGGCCCGGGCCGGCGGCGACGACCCGGCCGAGGGCTGGGACCCGGTGCGCCCCGACGGCCACCTGCGGCCGGACTGGGCGGAGGCCGGTCCACCCGGACCCGCCGCCGCGGCGGCCTGGGCGGCGGCCGCGCTCCAGGTCGCCGACCGGCACGCCGCGCAGCTGGCCGACCTGCCGGACGGGCGCAGAGAGCCGGGCACGCCCTCCCTGCCCACTCTCACGGCCTGGTCGGAGTCGGCCGCGGAGCTGCTCGCGGTCGAGCTGGGCCGCACCGGCCTGCCCCTCGACCGCGAGACCGCCGGCGCGCTGGTGGCCGAGCGCGTCGGCCCGCGGCCGGTGGACGCCGCGGCGGCCGCCGCGTCCAGGGCCCGGCGCGACGCCGAGGTGCTGTCCCACCTGCCGGGGGCGCCGGAGGTCGACCTCCGCAACCCGGCTCAGGTCCGCGACCTCTTGCTCCGGGTCGGCATCGACCTGCCCGACACCCGCTCCTGGCGGCTCGAACCGCTGCGCGGTGCCCACCCGCTCGTCGACGCGCTGCTCACCTGGCGCAAGGCCGAGCGCATCGCCACGACCTACGGCTACAGCTGGCTGGACCGCCACGTGGGGTCCGACGGTCGGCTCCGCGGCAGCTGGACGGGCTGCGACGGGGCGGCGGGTCGGATGACGGCGTCTGCGGGGCTGCACAACCTGCCCGGCGAGCTGCGACCCGCGGTGGTCGCCGAGCCGGGGCACGTCCTGGTCCGGGCCGATCTCGGCCAGGTG
>DASVED010000337.1:0-2656 GCA_036380775.1 Actinomycetes bacterium | reverse complement strand
CCCGACACCAGCGTCACCGCCGCCAGCAGGAGTCCCAGCACGGGCTTCCACCAGCGGTGCCGCGGCCCGCGTAGCAGCTGTGGGTAGCGCTCACAACCCCCGACCAGGGCGACGTCCGTGGGCGCCACGCGGCTACGCCCTGGCGAGCGCGAGGGCAGCGCGCAGCCGGCCGAGGGAGCGCTCGGGACCCAGCAGCTCGAGCGACTCGAAGAGCGGCGGTGACACCCGCCGTCCGGTCACCGCGACGCGCACCGGACCGAAGGCGAGCTTGGGCTTCAGTCCCAGCCCGTCGACGAGCGATGCCCGCAGCGCCGCCTCGATCGCCGCCGTCTCCCACGTGCCGAGCGCCTCCAGCGCCGCGATGCTCGCCGTCAGGACGGGCACGGCGTCGGCGGTCAGCACCTTCTGAGCGTCGTCGGGGTCGACCGCGAAGGCGGCCTCGTCGACCAGCAGGAACGCCAGCATCCCCTCCGCCTCGGAGAGGACCTGCATCCGCTCGTTGACCAGCGGGGTGGCCGCAAGCACTGTGGACCGCTGCTCGGCGGTGGGCTCGGCAGGCAGCACCCCGGACCGAGACAGGTGCTCGACGATGCGACCGGCGAGGTCCGCGACCGACAGCTCGCGCACGTAGTGGCCGTTGAGCCAGGCCAGCTTGTCCAGGTCGAAGACCGGGCCCACCGTGTTGACCCGGGCCCAGTCGAACGACGCGACCATGTCGTCGAACGAGAAGACCTCCTCCCCGTCCGGCTGCGAGTAACCCATCAGCGCGAGGAAGTTGACCAGTGCCTCGGGCAGGTAGCCCTGCTCCCGGAACCAGGTGAGCCGCGCGGCCGGGTTCTTGCGCTTGGAGATCTTCGACTTGTCGGCGTTGCGCAGCAGCGGCATGTGCGCGAACGCCGGTCGCTCCCAGCCGAGCCAGTCGTAGAGCAGCACGTGCTTGGGCGTCGAGGAGATCCACTCCTCGCCGCGCACGACGTGGGTGATGGCCATCTCGTGGTCGTCGACGACGTTGGCGAGGTGGTACGTCGGGAAGCCATCCGCCTTCACGATCACCTGGTCGTCCGGACGCGGTGCCTTGACCTCGCCGCGGATCACGTCGTCGAACACCAGCGGGACGTCGTCCGGGATGAGCATCCGCACGACAGGCTGCTCGCTGAACCCGGGCAAGGACGCCCGCTCCTCGCGGCTCATGCCCTGGCAGAGCCGGTCGTAGCCGGTCGGCAGCTTCGCCTTCTGCTGCTCCTCACGCATCTGCGCCAGCCGCTCGGTCGAGCACCAGCAGTGGTACGCGTGACCGTCATTCAGCAGCCGGTCGACGTGCACCTGGTAGGTGGCCGACCGCTCGGACTGGCGGTAGGGCGCGTACGGCCCACCCACGTCGGGACCCTCGTCCCAGTCCAGTCCCAGCCAGTGCAGCATGTCGAAGACCTGCTGCTCGCTGTCGGCGACGTACCGCGCGCGGTCGGTGTCCTCGACCCGCAGGATGAACTCTCCGCCGCGCGACCGGGCGAAGGCGAGGTTGAACAACGACATGTAGGCGGTTCCGACGTGCGGGTCCCCGGTCGGGGACGGCGCCACTCGAACCCGCACCGGGCCGGTCGTGGCGTCCGTCGGGATCTCAGCCACGGGCCACCACCGTGTTCGTCAGGGTGCCGATCTCCTCGATGGTGACGCTGACCTGGTCGCCGACGGCCAGCGGTCCGACGCCCGCCGGGGTACCGGTGAGGATCACGTCGCCGGGCAGCAGCGTCATGGCCTGGCTGACGTGCGCGACCAGCGCATCGACGCCACGCAGCATCTGCGACGTGCGGCCGGCCTGGCGCAGCTCACCGTTGACGGTGGTCGTCACGGCCAGGTCGGACGGGTCGATGCCGGTCGTGACCCACGGTCCGAGCGGGCAGAAGGTGTCGAACCCCTTGGCCCGCCCCCACTGCTTCTCGGACTTCTGCAGGTCTCTCGCCGTGACGTCGTTGGCGCAGGTGAACCCCAGCACCACGTCGGTGACCCGCTCCGGCGGAACCTCTCGGCACAGCCGGGAGATCACGACCGCCAGCTCGCCCTCGAAGTGCACGTCCTCGGAGACACCGACGGGGTACTGCACCTGGTCGCCGGGGCCGACGACGGATGTCGACGGCTTGAGGAACACGACCGGCGGGTCGGCGAGGGAGACTTCGGCGCCCATCTCGGCGGCGTGCTCGGCGTAGTTGCGACCAAAGGCCACCACCTTGCTGGGCAGCACTGGCGCGAGCAGCCGAACATCGGCGAGCGGCGTCGGCTCACCCACCACCTGGAAGGGGGCGAAGGGGTGTCCCTCGACCCGCCGAACCACGAGCTCGTCCTGGTTCTCGCCCTCCACTACTCCGAATGAGGCGCCGTCTCCTGTGGTGTACCTCGCGATCCGCACCCCAGGAGGTTACTTGCGGCCATACTGCCGCGATGACGCCGACCTCGGCTGCCTCGACGACGACGGACGACAGCCGTCCCCGTCGCGTCGGTTTCGACCTTCGCTGTCGCGGCTGTGCTGGCGTGGCTCGCAATGGTGCCTGTCGGCTTCGTCTACGCCGCCTCCGGACTGGTCGTGCCGGGGCCCTGGCTGTTCCTGATGTGGACCCTCTACCTGGTGCTGCTGGCGGTGACTGTGTGGCTGAGCCGGCGT
>DASVED010000336.1:0-8577 GCA_036380775.1 Actinomycetes bacterium | reverse complement strand
GCGACGCGGACGTCGTCACCGGCCTTGAGCCCGCCGGCCTCGGACAGCGCAGCGGAGTGGGACCGCCCGGCCAGCAGCGGGATGTCGTCGATGTTGAACGCGAGGAGCAGCATCGCTGCGATCACCCCGAGCCCGACGGCGCCGATCACGACCGGGTTGCGCTCTCGGAACGGGACGAAGCCACCGCGCCGCCGGCGCCGGGGGACCTTCCGGAGCATCATGAGTCACACCTCGCCGTGTCCGAGTGGTAGTTCGGCGTGTAGGTGACGGTGTTGCTGAGGATGACCCGACCTGTGAAGTCGCAGAGGTAGAAGTTGAACCACGAGCCGTAGGTGGCGGTCCTGGTGATCGTGTTCAGCTTGTCGGGCAGCCGCCGGAGCACCCCTTCCACGACCTCCTTGTTGTCGTCGAGGTTCTTCGTGACCTCTCCGAGCTCTCGCACGTCCTCCCTGATCGCGGGGCGGGCGTCCTTCACGAGGCCCGCCGTCGACTCGGCCAGGCCCGCGATGTTGGTGAGCGAGGCGCCGATCGCCTCGCGGTCCTCCGCCAGACCGCTGACGAACCGCTGCAGCTCGACGAGCAGCGTCGACAGCTGCCGGTCGCGCTCGTCGACGGTCTCGAGCACGGCGTTGAGGTTGTCGATCGTGCGGCCGATGACCTGGTCCCGGTCGGCCAGCGTGGTGGTCAACGAGGCGGTGTGGGACAGCAGGGAGTTGATGTTCCCGGCCTCGCCCTGGAGGGTCTTGATGATCTCCATCGCGAACGCGTTGACGTCCTCCGGGTTCAGGGCCGCGAACAGCGGTTTGAAGCCGTTGAACAGCACGGTGAGGTCGAGCGCCGGTGTTGTCTGGCGCACCGGGATCGTGCCGTCCTCGGTCAGCGGGCGGCTGGTGCCGGCACCCTCGGAGAGCGCGACGTAGCGTTGCCCGACGAGGTTGCGGTAGCGGATCAGCGCCTCGGTGCTCTGCGCGATGGTGCGGTCCGAGTCCACCGTGAACGTGACCCTGGCCAGCGCGCGTCGCTCTCCCTCGGCCACCTCCACCGCGTCCACCTCGCCGACCCGGACACCGGCGATCCGGACGTCGTCACCCTTCAGCAGCCCGGTGGCGTCGGTGAACAGCGCGTTGTACGTCGTCGTGCCGCCGAAGCGGATGTTGCCGATGGTCGCCGCCAGCGTGCCGGTGGCGATCACCGTCACGATGATGAAGACGATCAGCTTGATCAGCGATGGCGTGGTCTTCACGACTGACGCACCGCCGTCCCCCGTGCCATCGGGCCGAACAGCAGCGTGGCGAGGTCGGGGACCTCCGCAGCGGACACGCCGAGCTGCGGGGCGACGAGCGCGTCCACGAGCCGCTGCTCCTCCGCCGTCCCGCTGTGCCCGCTGGCCGGATCGACCAGCTCGCCGAGTCCGCCCGGGACCATCGACCCGCTGCTCGTGCCGCGCGTCCCGTCGTCGAAGGTGTTGCCCGGGAAGGGCCTCGGCGGGTTCGGGACGCCGTAGCAGTTCGGCCCGCGGGT
Organism: Actinomycetes bacterium; assembly: GCA_036380775.1. Lineage (GTDB taxonomy): Bacteria > Actinomycetota > Actinomycetes > JACCUZ01 > JACCUZ01 > DASVED01. The sequence continues at coordinate 7,056 of DASVED010000336.1, read as the reverse complement.
CTCCCCCCAGCGCGGCTCCTCACCCGGCACGTACTGCGGGCGCGACTTCACCACCTCGAGGGTGATGTGCAGCTCACCGTTGGCGAAGGCCCGGCCGATGAACTCGTTGGACTGCTGCAGGCCCTCGAGCAGGCACGGGTACTCCGGTGAGTACTTCGCGAGCACCTCCAGGGTCGGACGACCCACTGCTGCCAGCTGGATGATGCGCTGCTCGTTCTCCTGCAGGAACTCGCGCGTCGTGGTCGCGAAGCCGGCGGTACCGGCCAGGAACCCCGCATACGCCGTGGACCGCTCGGCGACGGTCTGCGCCGAGACCGAGAAGTTGCGCAGCATCCGCACGAGGTCGGGGGCCGCGTCCGCATAGATCTCGGCGACGTCGGCCATGCCCGTGATGTCCGTCTTGATGGTGTCCAGGCGGGGGTTGAGCTCGGTGAAGTAGCCGTCGACGAGCTCGAGGTTCTCCCCGAGCCGCTCTCCCCGGCCTTCCAGCGCGGTGGCCAGGGCGTTCAGGGTCGCGTTGAGCTTGGCCGGCTGGATGGTCCGCAGCAGCGGTAGCAGGTTGTCGAGGACGGTCTCGAGCTCGATCGCGGTCGCCGACCTGTCCTGCGGGATCACGTCCCCTTCCGCGATCCGCTCCCGGGATGGCCGCCCGGGGATCTGCAGGTCGACGAACTTCTCGCCGAACAACGTCTTGGGGAGCAACCGGGCCCTGACGTCCTTCGGGATGAGGCCGGCGGTCTGGGGCTGGAGCGCGATCTCGATCGCCGCCCGGTCGCCGTCCGAGCGGACGTCGCGCACCTCGCCCACGATCATGCCGCGCAGCTTCACGTCGGCCGGGGGAGCGAGCTGGTTGCCGACCCGGTTCGTCTCGAGGGTGACGTTGACGGAGTCCACGAACGTCTTGCGGTAGACCGCGATGCTCAGCCCCACCAGCAGTGCGAGAACGATCAGGAACACGATGCCGTACGTCCGGAGGAGCACGCCCTGGCCGATGCCCTGGCGCGCGCGACGAGTCTTCATCAGCATCACCGCTAGCCCGCGATCCGCACGGTGGTGGTGGCGCCCCAGATGGCGAGGCTGAGGAAGAAGTCGACGATGTTGATGGCCACGATCGAGGTCCGGACCGCCTTGCCGACCGCCATGCCGACGCCGGCCGGTCCGCCGCTCGCGGTGTAGCCGTAGTAGCAGTGGATCAGGATGATCACGACCGCGAAGACCAGGACCTTGCCGAAGGACCAGAGCACGTCCTCGGGCGGCAGGAACAGGTGGAAGTAGTGGTCGTAGGTGCCCTTGGACTGGCCGTAGTAGCCGGTGGCGATCAGGCGGGTCGCCGCGTAGGACGACAGCAGGCCGATCACGTAGAGCGGGATGACCGCGACGAAGCCCGCGATCATCCGGGTGGTGACCAGGAACGGCAGGCTCGGGATACCCATGACCTCCAGCGCGTCGACCTCCTCGCTGATCCGCATGGCGCCCAGCTGCGCCGTGAACCCGCACCCGACGGTTGCCGCGAGCGCCAGGCCCGCGACCAGCGGCGCGATCTCGCGGGTGTTGAAGTACGCGGAGACGAACCCGGTGAAGGCTGACGAGCCGAGCTGGTTCAGGGCGGAGTAGCCCTGTAGCCCGACCTCGGTGCCGGTGAAGAACGCGAGGAAGGCGATGACGCCGACGGTCCCGCCGATCACGGAGAGCGCGCCGGTGCCGAGGCTCACTTCGGCGAGCAGGCGCAGGATCTCCTTCTTGTAGCGCCGGATCGTGCGCCCGCTCCAGCCGATGGACCGCGCGTAGAACCGCAGCTGGCCGCCCAGGCCGACGAGCCCGTCGTCCACGGTCGTGAACGGTCGGGTCAGCGCGCGCTGGATGCCCATCCGCGTCACCCGAGCTTCTGGGGGACGACCTGGAAGTAGATCGCCGTCAGGACGAAGTTGACGACGAACAGCAGCATGAACGTGATGACCACCGACTGGTTGACGGCGTCGCCGACGCCCTTCGGGCCGCCCCCGGCGTTGAGGCCCTTGTAGGACGCGACGATGGCGGCCAGCGCGCCGAAGATCAGTGCCTTCAGCTCCCCCACATAGAGATCCGGCAGCTGGGCGAGCGCGGTGAACGACGCGAGGTAGGCCCCGGGCGTGCCGCCTTGCAGCACGACGTTGAAGAAGTAGCCGCCGCAGACGCCGACCACGGACACGAGTCCGTTGAGCAGGACGGCGACCAGCATGGAAGCAAGGACCCGCGGGACGACCAGCCGCTGGATCGGGTCGATGCCCAGCACCTGCATCGCGTCGATCTCCTCGCGGATCTTGCGCGCCCCGAGGTCGGCGCAGATCGCCGACCCGCCGGCACCCGCGATCAGCAGTGCCGTGACGATGGGGCTGGCTTCGCGGACGACGGCGAGCACGCTCGCGGATCCGGTGAACGACTGGGCGCCGAGCTGACGGGTCAGGTTCCCGAGCTGGAGGGCGATGACGGCGCCGAACGGGATGCTGACCAGCGCGGTGGGCAGGATCGTGACGCTCGCGATGAACCAGGACTGCTGGATGAACTCCTTGGTCTGGAACGGCCGCCGGGGCAGCGCCCGCAGGACGTCGAGGCCCAGCGCGAAGAGGTTCCCGCTCTGCCGCAGCGCGCCGACCGCCGGATTGCTCACCGTGTCGGCTCCAACGGCTGGTCGGCCTGGGCGTCCCCGGGGGCGGCCTCGTCGGTCTCCGTCGCAGTGGGCGCACGGTGCACCGCGGCGTTCTGCGACTCGAAGGACCCGGGCGGCGGCGTGACGCCGTTCGACCGGCACCACTCGCCCGGCTCGCGCTGCGTCGAGCGGGCCTTGCCCTCGCTGGTGAGCAGCTGCAGCGGGATCGGGGGCAGCGGCGGCATCTCGTACCCCTCGGCCTCCTCCTGCGCCAGCTCGTCGGCGTCCTTCTCCTCCGCCATCCCGATCGGGCCCTGTCGCTGGGCGTTGAGGAACTGCCGTACGACGGGCTCCTCGCTGGACAGCAGCATCTCGCGCGGGCCGAACATCGCGAGGTGACGGTGGTAGAGGAGCCCGATGTTGTCGGGGACGCTGCGCGCGGTGTTCACGTCGTGGGTGACGATCAGGAACGTCGCCTGGATCGCGTCGTTGAGGTCGATGATCAGCTGGTTGAGGTAGGCCGAGCGGACCGGGTCGAGCCCGGAGTCGGGCTCGTCGAACAGGATGATCTCGGGGTCGAGCACCAGGGCGCGCGCCAGGCCAGCCCGCTTGCGCATACCGCCGGAGATCTCGCCCGGGAGCTTGGACTCCGACCCGATCAGCCCGACCATGTCCATCTTCTCCAGGACGATGTCCTTGACGTCCTTCTCGCTCTTCTTGGTGTGCTCGCGCAGCGGGAAGGCGATGTTGTCGTAGAGGCTCATCGAGCCGAAGAGCGCGCCGTCCTGGAAGAGAACGCCGAAGAGCTTGCGGACCTCGTAGAGGTCGTGCTCGCGCAGCGTGGTCAGGTCGCGGCCCTGGATCATGATCGAGCCGCGGTCCGGCTTGAGCAGCCCGACGAGGGTCTTGAGGAAGACCGACTTGCCCGTGCCGGAGGGTCCGAGCATCACCGAGATCTCCCCGGCGGGCAGCGTCAGGCTGACGTCCTGCCAGATGACCTGACGCCCGAAGGACTTGGTCAGCCCCTCGACGCCGATCTCGACACCCACGTGGCCACACCTCACCGCTCGGCGAACTCACCCGACGGTCGGGCTCGAATGGTCAACGAGCGCGTGTCCGCCGCGTTACGCGCCGGGGCCTGGACGTGCGACAGGGCGGCCTCCCGGTGGTCCGGGTGGCCGCCCTGTCGAGGCGGTGCTGCTCGCTCCTGCGGAGCGGGCGCGTGCTACTTGACGGTGACCGTGGCGCCGGCGCCCTCGAGAGCGGCCTTGGCCTTGTCCGCGGCCTCCTTGTTGACCTTCTCCAGGACCGGCTTGGGGGTGCCGTCCACCAGGTCCTTGGCCTCCTTGAGGCCCAGGCTGGTGAGCGAGCGCACCTCCTTGATGACCTGGATCTTCTTGTCGCCGGCGGCCTCGAGGATGACGTCGAACTCGTCCTGGGCGGCCTCCTCCTCGGCGCCACCCGCAGCGCCAGCGGCAGCCGGGGCGGCAGCCACGGCGGCCGGGGCGGCAGCGGTGACGCCGAAGGTGTCCTCGAACTGCTTCACGAACTCGGAGAGCTCGATGAGGGTCATCTCCTTGAACGACTCAAGGAGGTCGTCGGTGCTGAGCTTCGCCATGGTGGCGGTCCTTCCTTCTGTGTCAGGCGTGGTGGCGGTGGGGCCGATCAGCCCTCGGTGGTCTCCTCGGCGGCTGCCTCGGTGGTGGTGCTCTCCTCGGCGGCAACCTCGGGGGTGGCCTCCTCGGACTCGACCGGCGCAGCGACGGGCTCCGCGGTCTCCTCCTCGGGCTGGGCGACAGGCTCCGACTTCTGGTCGGCTCCGCCTCCACCCCGCAGGACGCTGGGGTCCTGCTCGGCCTTCTGCCGCAGCGCCTCGATGACGCGTGCGGTCTGCGCCAAGGGCGCAGCGAACAGCGAGACGGCGTTCTGCAGCGACGCCTGCATGGCCCCGGCCAGCTTGGCCAGGAGCACCTCGCGCGACTCGAGGTCGGCGAGCTTCTTGATCTCGTCGGGTGTGAGCGGCTTGCCGTCGAGGACGCCGCCCTTGATGACGAGCATGGGGTGCGCCTTGGAGAAGTCACGCAGGCCCTTCGCCGCCTCGACCGGGTCGCCCTTGACGAAGGCGATCGCCGACGGACCCTGCAGCAGGTCGTCGAACGCACCGACTCCGGCATCCCGGGCGGCGATCTTGGTGAGCGTGTTCTTCACCACGGCGTACGACGTGTCGGCGCCGAGGGACCGGCGCAGCTCCTTGAGCTGGGCGACGGTCAGCCCGCGGTACTCGGTGAGGACGGCGGCGTTCGAGCTGCGGAACTCCTCCGTCAGCTCGGCGACTGCGGTCGCCTTGTCAGGCCTCGCCATAAGTGGCCGGCCTCCTTCCGTTCGACGGACTGTCGTGCCGCCGGGACGACCCCGGGCACGCAAGACGCCCCGGCGCGAGGCGCAGCGGGGCGTCGGGGGCGGCGCGGAGGCCGACCTGTCGTCCGTACGTGCACCTGCGCGGGCCGCCCGCTCACGCGGGACCTTCGACCGGCCTCTCCAGGGGTGGACAGGTCGGCGACCGGCGGTCTGTGGCGCGGCCAGCGTACGGGCTGCGCGCGGGCGGGCCAAATCCGGCCACCCGTGCACCGGCGGCGCCGATCAGCCCTTGAGCTTGTCGGCGTCGAAGACCTGCTTCGGCCTGGGCTGCTCGATGCTGACCTCGTCGCCCCAGTCGCGGTAGACGCCGGTGACCGAGAACAGCCCGGAGGTGGTCGGGATGTCGGCGGTGAAGCGCCGCGGCAGCCCGGTGGTGTCCAGCCACACGTCGTACTCGAGCTGGGTGACCCCGGCGTCGAGCATCGACTGGAACTGCTCCTGGGCCGGCCCGGTCACCTGGGCCGTCGCCCGGCGCAGGTCGATGACCGCGTGGTGGTGCATGGTCGGCACGTCCTCGACGGTGGCCGGACCCACCTCCACCACCCGCCGGGCGGCGCGCAGCAGACCGAGGCTCTGCGCCGGGTCGAAGGAGCCGCGGAGCTGGTCGACGACCGGTCGCAACGTGCGTCCGAGCCGGGTCCGTGGATCGGAGCTGACCTTCATCCACGGCTTGTCCCGGGGCAGCCCCTTGGTCGCCGGCAGCGCGAGGTACGAGGCGCTCGGCAGCAGGACGGCGCGGACCCGGCCGGTCTCCGGCATCGTCAGGTGCACGTCGGCGTCGAACTGGTCACCCTCGAAGCGCATCGCGCCGGAGCCGGCGAGCGTCTGCCCGCCGCCGACCCCGGAGAAGGTGAACGTGGCCGTGCCCTCGTCGACCATCCTTCGGGTCAGGTCGGCGTACAGGGCCGGCCCTGAGGTCGTCGACGCCGAGGGTCGAGGCGACGCCGTGTCCTGACCCGAGGAGTCGGCGACGACGCCGCACCCGGTGAGGAGCGCGCCGGCGAGAAGAGCGGTAGCGATCCGGTGGAGCATGCCTAGGCGGAGACCGCCTCGGCGTCCTCGAGCAGGCCGCGTGTCTTGTTGGGGTCCAGCGGGATGCCCGGGCCCATCGTCGTGGACAGGGTCGCCTTGCGGATGTATCGGCCCTTCGCGGCCGACGGCTTGAGCCGCAGGATCTCGTCGAGCGCGGCCGCGTAGTTCTCCACCAGCTGGCCCTCGCCGAAGGACGTCTTGCCGATGATGAAGTGCAGGTTCGCGTTGCGGTCCACGCGGAACTCGATCTTGCCGCCCTTGATGTCCGACACGGCCTTGGCGACGTCGGGCGTCACGGTGCCGGTCTTGGGGTTCGGCATCAGGCCGCGGGGACCGAGGACACGACCGAGGCGACCGACCTTGCCCATCAGGTCGGGGGTCGCGACGACCGCGTCGAAGTCGAGCCGACCCTTGTTGACCTCGTCGATCAGCGCGTCGTCGCCGACGATGTCGGCGCCGGCAGCCTTGGCCTGCTCAGCGCGCTCACCCGTGGCGAAGACCAGGACCCGGGCGGTCTTGCCGGTGCCGTGCGGCAGGTTCACGGTGCCACGCACCATCTGGTCCGCCTTGCGGGGGTCCACACCCAGCCGCATGGCGACCTCGACGGTCGCGTCGTACTTCGTGGTGGACGTCTCCTTGGCGAGCCGGACCGCCTGGAGAGGGGCGTACAGGGCATCGGCGTCGATCTTCTCGACGGCCGCGCGGTATGACTTGCTGCGCTTCACTGCTGCTCCTGTGTGGTGTCAGAGGTGCTGTCGGAGTCGTGGTACGTCGGGCCGCGCCGGCCCTCCCACGCAACTGCTGGAACTGCTGGAACTGCGGGTGGTGCTGGTGGTGCCGGCTCAGCCGTGGCCCTCGACGGTGATGCCCATCTGACGGGCGGTGCCGGCGATGATCTTCTCGGCGGCGTCCAGGTCGTTGGCATTGAGGTCGGGCATCTTGGTCTCGGCGATCGCGCGCACCTGGTCGCGGGTGAGTCG